>JAYSWI010000322.1:0-17198 GCA_043718125.1 Flavobacteriales bacterium | reverse complement strand
AAGAACCTGATGTTACTGTTACCACTAATCCCAATCCACCATCGGTTTGTGACCCTCCATTGAACGTGACATTTAATAGCACGGCCACTTCTAATTCGCCCTTAGGCAACACACTTACTTACGCCTGGGACTTTGACAATACACAAACATCAACGGCTGCGGATCCTGCCGCTGTTACTTACACCACCATTGGTGTTTTTAATGTGACGCTGGTTGTTACCGATGACAATAATTGCTCTAACACCGTTACCATTCCCGTTTCCATAGCGCAGCCCCACGCTGATTTTTTGGCCATCGGTGGTGAGAATGATACAGTCTGTGCCAATGTCTTTTTCGATAATAATTCATTGGGCATATCACCGCTATATACTTATGGAGACGGCACCACAGGTGTTGGTGCAGCACATACTTATAGCACTCAAGGTTGGTACGATGTAACACTAGAAGTGGAAAGTGGCGCTTGTGATGACGACACCACCATTACCATCTATGTTCAAATACCAACTGTGACTATCCAACTCCCATTTGATACTATTTGTCAATTTCCAACTTCTGCGCAATTTGTGGCCATAGCCAGTGCACCCGTGGATAGTTATGATTGGGAATTGCCATCGGGCAACACCTCTACCAATTCATCACCTATCGAGGATATGTTGTACCCAACTAACGAGTACAGTATTAATGTAGCAGATATGGATACCGTTTCCGTTACCATCACAACTACAGATGGTTGCACAGCAAGCGCAGAAGAAACATTTATTGCTGTTAGACCCAACGCATTATTTTTTCCAAACACTGACGAAGGTTGCGCCCCATTGACATTGACATTTATGGATGACAGCTCCACCGAAATTCCCTCGATAGCCCAATGGAAATGGTATTTTGATGATGGCACAGCTACTTTGACTAACACCAATGGAAATGATGTAATTCACACTTATGTGAATGAAGGAATCTACAATCCCTATTTGATTGTAATCACAAATGGTGGCTGCCGCGATACTTCTTGGCTGCATACCATTTATGTTGGAGTTGCTCCAAATGCATCTTTTACAATTGCTCCAACCCCAGTGTGCCCTGGTGATGCCATACAACTAACCGACACCACACCGCTTGCTGATAGTGTTGATACATGGAATTTTGCAGGAGACAACAACCTTCTTTTTTCATGTCAGAATGTGTCGAATCCGATGGTTTCATTTGCTTCGCAAACAGGAATTGCAACCATCACAATGACGGTCGGATACAACGGATGTTATGCAACCGCAACAGAAGAAGTAACAGTGAATGGGCCTGTTTGCAATTTGAAATATGGCTGCAATTGTGAAACACCTTTCGTATATCCGTTCGAAGCCATTATATCTGATGCAAACAATTGGAATTATGACTTTGGAGATGGAGAACAAATCATCAATTCTACTGCAACCAATGTTACGCACAACTATGAGCTGACCGGTGATTATTGGGCTGTCCTTACTGCCTTCAACACTTCGTCCGGATGTCCACCTTCGATAGATAGCGTGTTGATTCGTGTGCGGGATATTGAAGCGATATTTCAAATACCGGATTCTCTTTGCGCAGGCGAACCCCATGTATTTATTGCAGATTCATCGCAAGATGCCGCTGCTTATGAAGGCGTTTGCTACAAAAGTTTCTTGTGGTATTTTGGAGACAACACACAACCCAAAGTGACCAATTCTTCATACAGCCATGCCTTCATAGGAGGTGGAACTTACACCGTTGAATTGTGGGCAGAGGACATCAATGGATGTGTTGATTCTTCTTCACAAATTGTAAATGCTTTTGCAATAGGTGCATCTTATACTTTCACTACCGATGGCAATTGTTTGCCATTAACAGCGCAATTCACAAGCACTGCTTCTGCAGACTTAGGCATCGCGAGTTATTTCTGGGATTTTGGTGATGGTGGAACTAGCACAGACGCGAATCCAACACATACCTTCACAACGGCCAATTTTAACGCCAACGGAACGGTTATTCCATTCACAATTACTTTGTATGTCAATGACTCATTGGGCTGTGGCCACGAAGTATCGCACACCATTACCCCTGATGTTCCAGATGCTTCTTTCCACAACATTACTCCCACTACTATATGCGATGGTGGTTTCGTCACTTTCGATCCTTTTATTGCGCAATCGGGCAATACCTTTTTATGGAATTTTGGAGATCAAACCACTGCTACTTCATATAATCCAAATCACCAATTTACAACGCCCGGTTTGTATGCAATAACACTGACAGTTACCAACGCCAATGGCTGCACAAATACTGACTCAATAGTTGACTATGTGCAGGTTCAAGCCTATCCTATTGCGGGTTTTGGCACTTCCATTGGCCAAGGGCAAACGCTTTGTTATCCTGCACAAATCACTTTTACTGACACCTCTTTGGTCAGTCCATTCGGTTCGCGAATATGGGATTTGGGCAATGGATCGCCCACCATAGGGTCACAATCTATAGGAGCCAATTATGATTCGCCCGGGACCTACACCATCACACTTATAGAAGCTACCACAGCAGGTTGTGCAGACACCACCTCTATGAGCATATTGGTGGAAGGGCCATTGGGAGAATTTACAATTGCCCCCAATTCGATATGTAGAGGTGAGGATATTACACTTCAAATAACAGACACAACGGATGTACTCACTTGGCAATGGGATTTTGGCGATGGCACCAACGCAGGCGAAGAGTGGCAAGTAAACCATGAATACGATTTCAATTTTAATCCATCTAGTGGGCAAACTGTGGTCTCATTGGTGCTTTGGAATTCGGATTCGATCTGCAATGCCGTGATAACTGAAACAGTGAATTTCACTTTGGCTGTAGCTAATTTTTTACGCAACAATGAATTGGCACCGCAAGACACGATGCACTGTGTTGGCATTGCTGATGATTTTTCAAATGCCAGTTCAGCCAATGTATCGCAATGGTCATGGGATTTTGGTAATGGACAAACATTTAATGGAATTAATCCCGCACCCTTAGTTTATGCTGCTGGAGTGTATGATGTGACTTTGGCGGTGGTGGTCAATCCGGAGGGCTGTGTGGATACAGTGACAAAGGTTATGGTGATTCATCCACTACCCAATCCTACTGCAGTGGGTGGTGCCATTTGCCTTGGCGATGCTATTGACCTTCATGCTGAAGGTGGCGAAGCATATACTTGGACACCAATCCTATTTTTGAATGATGGCGCTTTACAAAATCCAACGGCATTTCCAGATATCACAACGGTGTTTGAAGTAGCGGTGATTGATACCAATGGATGCACCAATAGCACCACCACAACGGTTATTGTATTTCAACCACCAAATCCTGTGAATGAAATAAACACCATCATCATTGGTGAAATTTTCTATCTTGATATTGACATGGGGCCGGGGTATCATTACAGTTGGACTCCGGATATTTGGATTTCATGCACTGACTGCCCAGTTGTGGAGTTTCAACCCCTTGCCGATACTGTTTATTATGTAACAATTGAGGATAGCCTTGGTTGTTTTAGTGTCACATCGCGGTATGAGTTTATTGTGCTGCCTTTGTCCTCTATAGATGTGCCCGATGTGTTTACGCCAAATGGCGATGGCATCAACGATATTGTTTATGTGGAAGGTTGGGGCATTGAAGATTTGCTTTCTTTCAAAATTTTCAACCGCTGGGGCGAAATGGTTTTTGAAACCAGTGATGCTGAAATTGGTTGGGACGGCTACTACAAAGGCAAATTGCAAATGGCAGACACCTATTCATACATAGCCAGTGTAAAGCCGTATATCTATAACCAACCGCTTACCAAGGAGGGTTTTATCAATATAGTGAGGTAGCGAAAAAGGTTTATAGGGGTATGGGATTATAGGGGTGGAGGTTTGGCTTTTGGTGAGTGTTTCTTGAATACTGAATGCTAACACTGCTATCGGTATTTCCAACAACTTGGTGGCACATATATTCGCCCATTCACATTTCATAATCTTAAGGCAGCATGTTAAACATTGTACTCTTTGGCCCACCTGGTGCAGGTAAAGGAACACAATCAGAAAATTTGATCCACAAATTTGGATTGGTACACCTGAGCACTGGTGACATTTTTCGCAACAACATAAAAAGTGAAACGGAACTAGGAAAAAAAGCAAAAGCTTACATGGACAAAGGCGAACTGGTGCCTGATAGTTTGACTATTGCAATGTTGGAAAGTGAAGTAAATAAAAATGCTGGAGCCAAAGGATTCATCTTCGATGGTTTTCCGCGCACCAGGGCACAAGCCGATGCTCTGGACAAATTTCTTGCATCGAAAAACACTTCAATTACTTGTATGTTGGCCTTGGTGGTGGACGAAGAGGAATTGAAGACCCGCTTGTTGAACCGCGCCAAGTCTAGTGGTCGGCCCGATGATGCCAACCCCGAAGTGGTTCAGAACCGCATCAATGTTTACAACCGCGAAACAGCACCAGTGGCTTATTATTACAAAGAACAAAACAAATACAAGGGCATAAATGGCATTGGAAGCGTTGAGGAAATTTCAATGCGCTTATTCGAGACAATTGTTGCTTCGGTAGATGCCTGACAATTTATCATTTTCAATTCTCCATTATCTATTTTCAATTTATTCATGGCCGATTCCAACTTCGTTGACTACGTAAAAATATGTTGCCGCACCGGCAAGGGTGGTGCTGGAAGCAAGCATTTTCGAAGGGAGAAATTTGTGCCCCGTGGCGGGCCTGACGGGGGTGATGGCGGCAGAGGCGGCAACATCATCATTCGTGGCAACAAACAAATGTGGACTTTGCTCCATCTGAAATATCGCAAGCATGTGATAGCCGAAGAAGGCCAAGGTGGAAGCAGTGCCAATAAAAGCGGAGCGCAAGGCCAGGACGTGTGGTTGGATGTGCCTCTTGGAACCATAGCACGCGATGCCGAAACAGGCAAACAAGTATATGAAATAACAGAAGAGGGTCAAGAATATATACTGGTATCTGGTGGCAGGGGCGGCCTTGGCAACACCAATTTTAAGACCAGCACGCACCAAGCCCCCACACACCATCAGCCGGGCGAACCGGGAAAAGAAGAATGGAAAATACTTGAACTGAAAGTGTTGGCTGATGTGGGCCTTGTTGGTTTTCCAAATGCAGGCAAAAGCACTTTGCTTTCTGTGGTAAGTGCCGCCAAACCAGAAATTGCAGATTATCCTTTCACTACCATTGTACCCAACCTAGGGCTTGTGCGATACCGTGATAACAGATCCTTCATCATGGCCGACATACCCGGCATCATAGAAGGAGCATCGGAAGGCAAAGGACTTGGACACCGCTTTCTGCGCCACATAGAACGCAACTCAACGTTACTTTTCATGATAGCGTGCGATAGTGCAGACATCAAAAAAGAATTCAAAATACTAAACAGTGAGTTGAAGAAATTTAACCCGGAGTTGATGGACAAAAAGCGCATTCTAGCCATCACCAAATGTGATATGCTAGACGATGTGATGATGAAACAAATGAAAAAATTATTGCCACGTGGCACGGATCATATTTTCATCTCATCCGTTTCGGGGTTTAATGTGGACCGCTTGAAGGACATGATTTGGGAACAGATAAACAGCTAGAAAGTTCGTAGTCGGATTTTGTATAACACTATGCCATTCTAGAATTGGTTTGTCCACCCATTCAAAACACAAACTTGGCGTCAAATTTTTGATTTAACACATATGCTCCCTTGTCTTGTCGAACAATGATATTTGCTTCACTCAACCTGCGGCTATAAGCTCGAATTTTTCTTCCTAAATTTTCATATTGCTTAAGGTCAGTTCTTTTGCCAAAAACGAGGGAATAAATTTCCGGAGTAATCTGTGCAGGTTTTACTGCTTGTTCATTATAATTTGTATACCTATAAATAATGTTGAGCATGTGCTTCGCAACTGGATCCAAGGAAATATATGCTTCACCAATCAAAACTATCAACTCATCAGAATAATCTAATTTCATTAGTTCTCTTGAAAGCATGTAAATGGGGCTATTGTCAGTGCCTGCCGGGTGCTCTGTAATGATTTCAGCAGACTTTAAAGATTTCAAAATTTCGAAATGATTATTGCTTTCAGTTAGCAGAATGGTATAAAGTCTTCTTTGATTGAGAAGCTCGGATTTTCTGAAATAGGTGATCACTGTTTTGTGCTCATCCGAAAGTTTAGTCTTGAGTTTTTTTGTAAGGTACTTCTCAAAACTAAGCAGCCAACTTTCAGTTTCTTCATCAACGAGTTTGCCACTGGGAATAGTCAACACAACGGTTTCGTCATCCTTTAAATCATAATAAGGCAAATCTATTTTATTGTCCAAAGTATAATTTACAAGTGCGGTCATTCCTCTTCCTTGACCTTCTAGCTTTTCGAAGACCTTAAGAACATTAGCAAGTTTTGGGTTTTTACTTTCTGGAATGCCCGGTATCAATCTGCGAACTGGAACAACATTGGCAGTATCTACCAACAAAATTTTTTCCTTAAACGCTCCGGGATTCTTTATTTCAATCTGCAAGCCAGGCTCTACAGTAATTGTAACAAATTTATTGATGGAGTAGTCCCTGTGGGCCAGCGAATTATTTATCACTTCACGAATTAATTCTTCGGGATATTCGGGAAGTGCCTTGCCACCCTCCTCATAAGTGCGGCCAGTGCGAATGTGACCCCAAACGAATCTGAAGGCATCATCCATTAGTGTCAAAACATCATCCTGAAATATTTTTTTGTCTTTGGATATGTCGCGGGAAGTGTCAAAATAGCAATCGACCTCTGCCCTATTTTCTAAAAAATGAAATGGGTCATCACCACAAACCAACATGCCTAGTGTAGTTATCTGTCCATTTGAGGTAAAATGTCGTTTAGATAGAAATTCTTTGGCGGACTCCACCGTGGCTTTTAACGACTCTTTGCGACTGCTCTGATTCAAAAGTGAAATAAAGTGATTTACTTTATCCAAGCTAAGGTCATCTATTGAAGCCTCCATGATTAACCGCAGCTCACGTGCGAATTCAATCTCTGCTTTGTATTCTCTCTGGCTTTGAAGTCTTATAGTTGAAATTTTATGATCACCGGTAAGTTGTCGCTCATAGAATACGCCTTTGTACTTCACATATTTCCTGTCTGAAGGAAGCGAACGCACTTGGATAATTGCAATGTCTTTATTTTCAAATTTTTCATACTCAAGTAGGATGAAGTCTGTCAAATCTTCAAAGCCATTCTGATCATTTTGAAATGTCTTCTTTTGTATATCTACTAGTTTTTGCTCATCATTACGATTGAACCCGGAGCAGGTGTAAACTTGATTTTTTTCTCTTATTCCACAAATTACATAGCCTCCATCCGTGTTTAAAAAAGAACAAACTGATTCATAAAAAGAAGACCAGTTGGATCCTGTCGATAAATCCTTAAGTTCAAGATTGGACGCTTCCACATCACGAAATATTCCTTTGCGGATGGATTCGCTAACTACTTCTAAGGTCTTTTGAATAAATTCGTTCATACAGAAAAAAAACAAAACTTTCGTCAAAGTTATCCAGACAACTCTTTTGATTAGAAAACTTTGCTCGATTAGCGGAAGTCTTAAAGTTGGTTGGAATTGAGAGGGCTTACTCTTATCAATCTATTACTCAACCATGATAAACCCGTGAGGCCATGATCAACCCGTTTCTTATTTCAAGTACTTCTGCAACATTCAATTTCTCTTCGCCATGCACAAGGCGCGTGTATTCCATAAATACACGATCCCCATTTGCTGTTATTGTTTTTTCTTGATAAACAAGCGTGGGCAATCTTTCAAATGCATCTTGCCACCATAAGCGGAGGGCAGATTTTCCTTTGATGAGGCCCTTTGTTTCCGGCATTCGCAGTTTCAGTTTGGGACTGAAGTGTTCTGCATTGTCATCATAAAGTGCAAGCAAATTCTCAAGGTTGTGTGCATTAAAAGCGCGAAGCCACACTTTGGCAATAGTATCTGGGGACATCATAAAGAAATAAAATTCTAGGGAGATTATTCTACAACAAGCCGTATGATTTTTTGCCAATCATCTCCTGTCAATTTCACACAATAGAAACCCGCGCCTAAATCGCTGATGTCTATATCAGCAGTGCCTTTCAGCGCGATGTTCTTTACTATTCTTCCTGACGCATCCAGCAATTGGCAATAGTTGATATCGAGATGTTTGTCTGCCACTATTCTGAATGAATGAGAAGTGGGATTTGGATAAATAGTGATTTCTTGAGTATCCAATTCACTTATGCCTGTGGTAATTTCACGATAGCTGCAATCCCAATCTGCACCACAGATGTAGTGCGAAAGAAAATTGCTGATGATGGAAATGGTGGTGTCATAAATAGCTGCACCGCTCTGATAAGGCACATGTCCGCTTCCTTCGTTTATCTCAAAACAGTGCTCCAAGCTAAGCTCATCCAATTTTTGATGAATAGAATTGCTGCCATCAATTTCGGTCACATCTACCAATCCGAAAAGCACGAACATATCTGAATTGAAAGTAACGGTATTGTCGGCAGTGCCATGAAAAAGACAAACCGGAATGGTGTCGTTGATGTCCACCCAGGAACTGTCGCCCAACGCACCTGATACGCTAAATATGCCACCCACTTCGGAGGAATATCCAGGGTTTCCACTCTCGCCCTCCAGTCCGCCCTCGAGGCCAGCTATTGACATATCCATAAAAGATGGAATTTCTTCCTCGTCTAAAAAGGCAAGATGCAATGCCATAAAACCGCCCGCAGAATCTCCACCAACATATATTTGAGCAGGGTCTATTCCGTATTGATTGCCGCCCAAATCCGCATCCTTTCTGAACCAACGTATTGCAGCGCGCAAGTCTTGCACAGCCCTGGCCACTGCTTGGCTATATGGAGCGTTCAATGGTGGGGTCAATGGCACTCCAAGGCGATAGTTGATGCTCGCAACCACGTATCCCATTTTTGCAAAGTCTTCGCACATTGGCACCACATCTATTGCGGCTTTGTCGCCAGCCAGAAAAAAACCTCCGTGGCAGATAATAATTACTGCGCGATTGGTTTCTACGTCACCTTCGGGCACATACACATCCATCATCAACTGTTCGTCAGCACCATCCATATTGATGTTATGGCCATAGTTGATGTCTGATGTTTTCACAAATTCATCGAACATAAAATTGCGATAACGATCGCCACATTGCGCGGTGCTATAGTTGAAAATTGCAAGCATTGCTATTGGAAGTAATAATGATTTCATATAAGAATATTTTTTGTGAATTTTGTGGTAAATGAAAGGATAAATAAGCAGCTAAACAAGACTCAAATACATTTGCTTCAATCAATTTATTCCATCATGCTAAAAGAACTACTTCGCAATCGCAAGAAAATTTTTCTCCTTTTTGTTTTGCTTTTTATACTGCTGTTTCTATTCAGAATTATTTATGGATATACCATAAAGAACATGGATGAAAACGAATCGATATACGATGATTTTTTCAGCAGTGCGCAGTTGGATATTCGAAATTATGCAACTGAAAAAGGCGTTGACAGAAAGTCCAATGGAGCGGCAGACAAATCACAACCATTATTGGAGACACCGTTGGAACTTTCAGCAGCGCAGAAGTACGACAAAACAGCTACTGCCAAAAGCAACACTGGTGCATTCACCGAGGATGAAGAAGCAACACGTGGCCTTGTCAAAAACACATCGTCCGTTATCCAATATGAAAAGCTGTTTGGTAACGTTGGAAACCGACAATTGCATTTAATGATAGGCGTGGTTCCCCATTTATTCGATTCTATTTACAAGGAAATAATCGCCATAGGCAAAGTGAGCAATCCGGAGGTGATCAAGGTGGACAAAACCAATGAATACCGCCAATTAAATGCACGAAAAATATCGTTGGAAAATTCGTTGCAGTCGCTTATCGAATTAAAACAAAAGGGAGGTGAAATAGCAGAATATATTTCGTTGAATGAACAGATACTTGCAACGGAACAACAGCTCCAAGTCTTGGGGGTTGATCTCGGAAATTTCAATAGTGTCAACGAGTTTTGCACCATTCGATTTTCGCTTTATGAAAAGGAAATGGACAAGCCCATTTCATTCATGCACCGTGTGAAGGTTGCGCTTGAGTGGGCATTGGAATATTATGCCTTGTTGATCTGGATTATTGTCTGTATGAGTGTTGCTGCTTGGGCCGTATCAAAAGCTACCGAAGTAGTTTTGAGAATGCTTGACAATGCGAAGAGGAAATAGCAAGAACAAAAAAAAATTGCAAAACCAAATCGTTTTTTTCAAAACTCCGATTAGTTTTACCTCAACAATGAAAACCAATTTATCTCCTCTCACCTTTCCTTCTTTTTTGTTTTCATCCATGCGAATTTTCGCATTTACTTCACGGGCTTTTTTAGTTCGCTTGTTCGCTTGTTTTTTCTTTCTTCAACCGCAGAGGCGCAGAGGGGCGCAGAGGGAACGCAGAGAATTCTCAATTTTTACCTCACCCCAACCCTCTCCAAAGGAGAGGGAGCAGTGTACCGTGGTACTTCGCTATTCGCTATTCCCTAATCCCTATTCGCTATTCGCTATTCGCTATTCGATATTCTTCAAAGGTTCGGAATATCCAACATTAAACTTTCAATATCCAACATTCAATTTTGAATTAGTGCGCCTCTCCGTACATCCATCAGCGGCAACGCTAATACACTAACCCCAACATCACCGCTTCGCTCATGCAGTGCAGCCGTGTTACCAGCAGCGATGGTCAACTTACATAGAAGCAAATGACCTGAAAGCTTTCGCTGGTTCAAAGGAAGAAAAACAAGAATGGTTTTGCTTCGAGTTTTTTTAATAAATCAAAATCTTTCGTTTTGTACAAGTTTTTTTTACACAGTTTCGTTTTGATGCTATTTGTCAATTGCGATGCTCAGCAAAACTTGGTAATAAATCCAAGTTTCGAAGACACGCTATTGGCTGAAGACCTCTCGCACTTATATCTATGCTCAAATTGGATTGTCCCAACAGTTGTTTCTACAGATTGGTTCAGTACTGACCCAAATGCACATTGCTACTTTTGCTGCTGTACAACGCAGTCAATAACTGCAACATTTGGCTTCGAAGAGCCATTCTCTGGCGAAGCAATTAGTGGAATTATTCTTTATGCAGGATTGCCAAGTAAAGAACCAAAGGCTGAATACAAAGAGTACATTGAGGGTATTTTGTCTGATGAATTAGTAGCTGGACATGTTTATCATGTTACAGTTCATTTCTCGCTTGCTGATAGTTCCAACTTTGCCGTTAACAATTTCGGTCTTTTTTTCAATGAAGAAATAATCGATTTATGGAGTCAAGACAATTTCAGCACTTCTCACCTAGACCATACTCCACAACTGATGTTTGGTGACGAAAACTATTTTCAAGAAACAGATGGATGGATGACAATGACCTTGGATTATATAGCAGAAGGCGGAGAAAAGTATTTCATCATCGGCTCTTTTCAACCCAACTCCAGTATGATTCCTATAGAAGTTAATCCAAACGCACAGTCCCTCAAGTACCTCGCACACTATTTTTTCGATGAAATAATTATTGTTGACGACTCAGTCAATAATTTGGATGAAAGTGAACTTTTAGTCGAAGTAACATTTGAGAATAGTTGTTTCCATTTTTCAGGTGAATGGGAAGGGTCATTTGAGATTTATGATTCATCTGGAAAATTACTGCAATGCATCATTTATCCTGAAAGTAAGGTTTGCGCAGATAATCTGGTTCAGGGATTCTACTTAGTGGTATTGAGAAATAATAGAGGTCTGGTTTATAGAAAAAAACTTGTGCAAACTGATTGATTTTAAAACATGAAACAACATGCACAAAAAAATAATTTTGACTGTCGCTGTTGCGCTTTTTGCAACAGAAATATTAGCCCAATGGGGCTTAGCAGGTACTTCTGCACGCACTAATGCAACCGTGCCAAGTGTTGGTGTAGGTACATTTACTAATCTCAACTTGCCCCTTGCGAGACTGGAAGTTGATAACTTCTTGTCTGCTTCACCAACAGGAACCCTCAACGGTTTCCTATTCCGTACAGATGGCAATCAAACAGTGGACAACCACTGGCAGCTTTTCACCGGCACCAGCAGCACGGCCCAAACAGAACGCTTTCGCATCCGCACCCTAGCAGGTGGCAACGGCTATGACACTTGGCTGGAGCGAACACAAGCCGGCAGCGAGGCGGATATTCGTTTGCTTACTGCAGAGGTGCAAATAAGGTCGCGTTTAAAGCGGCTTGGTCAATGGTGCGAGCTAGCAGGGGCTTTGGCTGATGAGGTTGTAATGGGTGATGGAACGGATGTGAATTTCAGCGCAATGGCACAACTCAATCGAAGGTTATTTGTGCATGGTACCAATGGTTTCGTAGGCATGGGCCATCGTTTTCGCGAAAGTGCAGGCACTTTTCTATTGCCCAATTATCAATTGCATTTGCACGATAGCACAGCCACGTCAATATATCAGCAATGGACCAATTTGAATACAGGTAGTTTGGTAAATGATGGATTGCGAATTGGATTGAATGCCACGGTTAGTCATGAAATCAGGTCATTTGACAATGGCGTATGGCTTGACATTGCGCAAAGCGATACAGTAAGAATGCGCTTTAGAGACCAACCAACTTACAATGGCCTTAATGGAAATAATTATGGTGCAGTCAATAGAATAATGGTGCCATTGAGATTAGCAGATGTAAATGTTGTACCTATGTGCATGATGCAATTGGGTACAAATTCGCCAGGCAACATAGCTCGCCCATGGATGAATGTGGGTACTGCCTATGGCACCAACGCAGATGCCATGTATGTGGGTTGGATGGAAAGAGCAAATGCCACTGGCGCAACAACCCAGAGCGATGCCGTCATTTCATGGGGTTGTCAGCGAGGTCTCAACAACAATAGTCCTTTCTCCGATAATTTCAGAATTCTCTTTCTTGAACCAACCGGTAACATTGCCGATAGCGCAGGCACAGTGCAAGGCAAGGAGGTGTTTCGCATAGAACCCTTCTCCGGCAATGTAGGCATTGGCAACTTTAGTATCACTGGTACCCATCCACCAGGTAATGCATCATATATGGGAGCAAAACTGGATATTGATGGAGACTTAAGAATTCGTTCAGTTCTGCAAGACGACACACTTGACCAAGTTTTGGTCAGAGACCCCAATGACCTAGGCAGGGTGAGATGGAGAGATGCAGCAACATTAATCGGAGAATGCGATTGGAATTTGACCGGTGTTGACAATCTGTCAACAGGTTATGCAAGTGCTTGTAGGTCGGGTCAGGTGTTCGTAGGTGACTCTATCGGTACAGCAAAATTCAATACTTACGCAAATACATCTATTGGCACAGCTATCTATGGCCAATCTGGCTCCACAACAGCAAGCAATAAAGGAGTTCAGGGCCATGCTGCAAATGTTGCGGCTGTAGAAAACGCAGGGGTATATGGCACGGCACATGGGGGTGACAAGTGTTTTGGTGGATTTTTTAGAGCCACTAATACGAATGGTGAGAATAGTGTGGGTAGTTATGCCGAGGCAAATAACCCCATCGCAGGTGGGAATAATACTGGAGCTTCAGGCAGGGCGGGTGGAGCTGGCACCAACTATGGTCTTTATGGTGAAGCCAATGCAAATGGCAGTGCCTTTTCAGCTGGTGTTTATGCTGCTGTTGTAGGCACTGGCACTGCAACTTGGGCTGTTTACGCTGCTGGAAATGTATTTTCCACAGGTACTTATCAATTCTCAGATAGCAAGTTGAAGGAGAACATTGCTCCTATAGCGAATGCTACTGATATGATAATGAGATTGCAACCCAAATCCTATACCTACAATACCGCCAAATATGCGCAATTGAACTTACCCAGTGGCCCTCAAAGTGGTTTAATCGCCCAAGAGTTGGAACAGGTCTTGCCCGAGGCAGTAAAGCACACCATGCATCCAGCACAATTCGATTCGGAAGGCAAAAAAATAAGTGATGATGTGAGTTTTGCAGCAGTGAATTACACGGCACTCATTCCATATATCATTCAAACCATACAAGAACAACAGAATAAAATAACCTCATTGGAAACACTTGTAATGGACTTACAAAAAGCAAGATCCTATATCGATAAAAACACGACTGAGACGAGTAAGCTAGACGTAAAACTCTCCAACAAATCCATCATCCTCAACCAAAACGTTCCCAATCCATTTGCTGAGCAAACAACCATCACCTACAACATAGATGAAGATTTCAGCAAGGCTCAAATCCTTTTCTATGATGCCAATGGCAAGTTGATACAAACCACCGACATCACCACCACTGGTGCCGGTCAGTTGAATGTATTTGCAGATGATCTTTCAAGTGGCATTTATAGCTACGTGCTTGTAGTGGACGGAAAAATAATTGATACCAAGAAGATGGTGAAGCAATAAGTCTAGCAACCTCACATCCTCCTATTTTTATTAAGACCTGCGCAAACAACGCAGGTCTTTTTCTTAGCCTTCGGGTCTTCACATTCCTGCTAGTATCAATGGCACTTAGTGCAAAGCAATGTACACAACTTGGAATGATTCCGATATTTACCAAATCAATCTTCAAACACATTTTTCTAACTTGATAAAGGCAAAATACTATATAAGCATTGCGGCTTGTTGGTGCATAAACACAGCTTATACCCAACAACTCCTGCGCAACTACAATATCCCCGTCACCCATGGCGAAGCCCTGCTGAACAACGCATGGGCAGGCGGTTTCAACTCTTGTCAAATAAGCACCTTCGATGCAAATCTGGATGGCCTTCAAGACATTTTTGTGTTTGATCGCATTGGTTCACGCATCAGTGTTTTTATCAATATGGATGGCACTTCGGGTGCTATGGATTACAAATACACACTAGCATACAACCATTTATTTCCAAGCAACATGCGCAATTGGACGCTGCTGCGCGATATGAATTGCGATGGAAAAAAGGACATCTGCACCAACGTAGGCAGTGGGTTCAAAATTTATTGGAACACTTCGGAAACCGAACTTTCATTCAACCCCACAAGCAGCGGAACGATGAAGGCGGAGTATGATTTTGGAGACCCATATAGAGCCGGCATATATAGTATTGCGCCCGATCTGCCTGCAATAGATGACTATGATGACGATGGTGACATGGATATTTGGACATGGAACGACTATGGCACTGCCCTTTTTTTCTATAAAAACAACGCTATAGAAAATGGCGACTGCGGCACCATTGACACCATCGACTATGAATGCCGCAATAGATGCTACGGAATGTTTGGTGAAAGCACCGAAAGTTTTTCCCTTTTTCTGGACACTAATTTTTCATGCGGATTTAATGTTGTGGACCCGCGTGGCGCAAACGACTATAGACAATTGCACACAGGAGGCACGGTGACAACTATCGACCTTGACAACAACGGGCAAAAGGATTTGATACTAAGTGATGTGACCGAAGCCAATGATGGGGCATTGCTAATAGTAGATGCCATGAATGGAGTTGATAGTGTTGCATCTGCTGTGTATGATTTTCCGGCCACTTATGGCCCTTCATCTGCTGTGGATCTAAATCTTTTTCCGGGCAATTTTTATGAAGACGTGAACAATGATGGTGTGAAAGATTTGCTCGTTTCGCCCAACGCATCATCCGAAGCGGAAGACTTATTTAGCATTTTGCTCTATCTGAACAATGGCACTAATTCACTGCCTGTGTTTGAGTTGGTAACAACCAATTTTTTGCAAGGCGAATCCATCGATCTTGGCACATCGTGCTTTCCCATAGCTTTTGATGTGGACAATGATGGCCTTAAAGATTTGCTGCTTTCCAATAGAAAACACTACAACGCCCTCGTTGGCCCGGCTTCCAAAATAGCCTATTACCGCAACACGGGAAATGCACAAAATCCTGCGTTTGTTTTGGATAGTGACAATTGGATAGACTTGCCAAGTTTAGGATTTGAGGTAATGTATCCAACATTCGGAGACTTAGACAATGATAGTGATGATGACATGATTTTGGGTGAGCAAAATGGATACTTGCATTACTTTACAAATACCGCTGCATTAGATCAACCATGTGTTTTTGAACTTACAAATTCACCTGTGCTTGACGCTACCAATTCAGATTTGGATGTGGGGCAAAACTCCACCCCTCAATTGGTGGACATCAACGAGGATGGCAAACTTGATTTGATAATTGGCGAACTAAATGGATCGGTAAATTATTATCAAAATATTGGATCAAATGTGGCTTACAACTATCAGTTGATTGAAGACACTATTGGAAATGCAGTAGCCACAAGTGTGCTTGGTGTACAAGGAAAAAGTATTCCGTTTATGTATAAAAATGAATTGGATTTGTGGGAATTGATCATAGGTACCGAAACAGGCCAAATAAATCATTACAACAATATCGAAGGCAATTTTCTTGGAGCATTTAATTTGGTAACCACAGATTATGAAAACATAAATGAAGGAGATCGCACATCTGTTTTTATGTCTGACTTGAATGCCGATGATGTGCTAGACCTCCTGGTAGGCAACCTTGGTGGAGGCCTAGGATTATATATGTCGCCAATAGTGAATGTAGCTGAAATTGCAGTGCCAAACGACATTTTGCTTTACCCAAATCCAGCACAAAATTTATTGGAACTTCGATCTCAAAAGCAGTCCATTCAAAGCATTACAATTTTTGATTCAACAGGCAGATGGATGGAGACCGATTACATCAACAGTTCGCAAATAAAAAAGGATATTTCTAATTATGCCAAAGGGATATATTATCTCCAAATATTGGTTGGAAATATTACTGTGAACAAAATACTTGTCGTGGTTCGCTAGTTTTTTCAAAGCATCAAGCTGTCTGTATTGGTGCTGTCCATTGTGGTGTGAAAAAATAATGCGATTAACGCCCAACTCGCCTAATAATAAATTATGCTTGTCCGTTTGTTTCCCCAAGAAATTGATGCTGCCAAATGGCGCACAAATTCTCATTCTATTAAAACTGCCTACTGGGCAGGGGCTTTGTCCGTACCCACGGCCTTGTTTAGGTGCCTAATTTTAGTATGAGCCAAAAACCCTGAAGGGTTGAATAATAATAACCGTGGGTGAAACCAGCGGGGAGGAAATTTATCACA
>JAYSWI010000321.1:0-5169 GCA_043718125.1 Flavobacteriales bacterium | reverse complement strand
AAACAGCAAATACAATTTAGCTGTTTCTAAATACGGCAATGAGGTTGGAAAAATTGCATTGAGACAAGGTGAGGATGCAGAGGATGAATTTGACTTTACCGCCCCCGCAGGCAACCTTTTCACACATACCGATTGGGGCGGCACAGAGCCCTTCACTGATTATTTCATTTGTCCTGATGGTGATTGTGGCCCTATCATCTATGAACATCATAACCAAGCAAGTGCTTGGCCTGTAGTACCCATTCAGATTGATGATGAACTTGTGGAACTATCACCTAATGAACCGCAATTCACAACACGTCAAGCCGCTTGTCCAGTGGGTCATGGCATCGTTCACACGCCAACTCATTTGCATTCTCTTGTCTTGGTAAAACGTTTGGAGATTGAGGCCATAAAAGGCGAATTGGAAGGCTTGATTGATGGTGGAAATACCGCAACAGTTCAGTCTTTTGTGAGCAATGCAAACAACAGCAGCGCAAACATTCGTGCCAATCTATTGCCCCTTACTCCATACTTGAGTGATGATGTGTTGAGTGATTTGATAGCCAAACAACCCGCAATGAATCCTTGGCACTTGTGCGAAATTCTAATTGCATGTTCTCCTCTCAGTCCCGATGTTTTTGCAGAAGCGGACAACAGCAACCAACTTTCGCAGTTTTTATTTGGTTTGCTTTCGGCCTATCAAAGCGGAAGTAACGGCTATGTATCCAAAGCCACTGACTTGAAGCAGCGCGAACTCGAAAAGGCCAATGCGCTAAGCAGTTTCATTCGTACACGCATTTCGGAAGATGATGAAAACTACTTTTTGGAAGAGGTAAAAGAGCTGATGACGGGCGATGAAATAAACCGCGAAATCAAAAAGAAAGTAGCCATCTTAAGGCAAGAGAATAATCATTCTGCTGCCGCGACTTTGCTTGCTGATTATGATGAAGACCCAGCAACAGATGTTTGGAAACAAGTGATGACGGTGCTATTGAGTATTGACGCTGCGGGTGGTTATGGTGCCGCAACCCCAAGTCATATAGCAACTCTTGAAACTCTTGCTCTTTCAGGCAAAGATGGCAGCCATCACGCCAGTGCATTGTTGGAAATTCTGACTGGTGTGCAACCTGACGAAGAACTTAATCTGCCAAATGGAGGATTGAAATCTTTGAAAATAAAGGACAATGTTCGCAGACCTTCATTGGTTGGGGTGTATCCCAATCCTGCGCAAGGTGAGTTCTACATTACCTACGTTTTGCCAACAGAGCGTGAAAGTGCATTCGTAAACATATACGATTTACAAGGCAAACTAGTACACAGCGAAAACATAACCGCTGGTTATGGCATCCTGAGCCTAAATGCTAAACAATTTGCATCGGGCAGCTATGTGTTTGAATTGGAACTCAACGGCCAAAAAGTGGCCACAGAGAAATTCCAGATTGTTGAATAGAAATTGAAACAAGAACCACCCTTCTCCTGCGGAGAAGGGTGGTTTTTAAACTTTCAAATCATGAAAATCTATTCAACAATTGGAATGATGTTGCTTATGATTGTAACACATGCCCAGACATTCAATAAAAGATTCGGTGGTGTGCTAAATCCTGACAATGCCATCAACTGCCGTTCAGCTTGTATTTTAAATGATACCATTTATGTGTATTTGACGGAACTTACTACTGATGGAGCACCAGATGGCTATTCAAGCTGGAAGAATGGCTTCTACAAGATTGACTTGAATGGCACCTTAGTTACCTATCAATTGTATGGGGGTTATCCAGAATGGACTTATTACGGTTGGGCAGATTGCATACAACCTTCCAGTGAGAATACACTGGCTGCTTTCAGTTGGTACTCAAACGAGGCATTGGATACTATTTTCTATGGTCGCATTCAGCAATTCGATACTTATGGAAATGTTCTATGGGAAAAACTGTATGGCGACAGCATTCATGGCCACGCATTCGAGCAAGGCAAGAAAACATCAGATGGAGGCCTGATTGGGATAGGCTCAGCCGCACTGGTTGAAGGCTTTCCAAAATTTTATGTCGTAAAAACGGATAACCTTGGCAACGAAGAGTGGCATAAATACTTGGGCAATGGAAACAAATACCGCCAAGGTCTTTGGGTGAATGAATTGTTAGACAGCACAGGTTATGTAGTTTCTGGCTTTGAAGATGACACTGCTTATGACCCAGTAGGTATTGTGTTTATTCTTGACACGCTTGGAAATATTACCGATTGGGAGAAGTATGTGGACTGGGGGAATTATGACCATCAAGGCGCGAGTGCAATTCTACCTTGTGTTGAAGGAGGGTACATTTTCTCTACCCAATACAATGTTGAAGAAATTGGTTCTTGGGATTATACAGAAATTCCACAACTGGTAAGAACAAACGAAAACCTTGATACACTCTGGACTTGCCAACTTATGAATGTGAACCCATCAGCTTCTGCACAAGTCATATACGAAACAGACACGGGAGATTTTGTAACAACAGGAACTCTTACTGATACTACAGGCACTAGTGCAGGTCACATCTCAAAAGTAAGTTCAAGTGGGGAATTGCTTTGGCACCGTGTATATCGCTATGCCGAGTTTGGCGACAACTTGCTATTTGATATTGACCCTATGCCCAACGGAGGATTTTTATGCACAGGCTGGATGAATGGAATCCCCTTTTTAGGTGATAGCATCCCCGACCAAGATGCTTGGCTGCTTGCTGTTGACAGCATGGGTTGCCTTGTTCCGGGTTGCGATACACTGGACAATGCCATTTCAGAAATCAACCCAATTGAGTTTTTAGTTTATCCCAATCCCGCAGACCAATTCATCAACATTGCATTCAGCAAACTTGAATCGCTGCCTGACGCAGAAATAAAACTGTACGACATGCAAGGTCGTTTGATTAAACAAACGCTATTGCAACACAATCAGGCTACTTACATGTTTGATTGTTCAACTTTAGAAAATGGAACTTACTTGCTGAGTATTGAAAGCGAGAGGTTTGTTACAACGAAAAAAATTGTCATAACCCACTAAACTATTTTTGATGAAAACATTTACTACATCCGTTTTACTTGTCCTGTTTCTGTCATCTGAATCGAATTCTCAGTGTGAAATTGAACTGCTTGACTTTTTATATCTGTGTGATGATGCTGTTTTCCCAACCACCCTTGACAGTGCTATTTCTGTTAGTGGAGGAGCTGAACCATATACCTATTATTGGAATTGCTTTTATGAGTTCTTTCCCGGGTCTCAAACCACCTTTGATGAGTTTGACTTTTTGGATGACCCAACTGAGCAGTTTCCCAATCTTTTAGGTTCAATAAGCGGAGACACATTGGTTTTTACTTTAACAGTAACCGACAATGGAGGAATTATTTGTTCAGAATCCATTTCTGTTATTACATCAGCTTGGCTCATTATTATGGAGGGTTGTGATTACGTGAATATCTCTTCCGGAGGCAGTGCCTCACTCTGTAGCCCAAATACTCCAACACTTCAACCTGCCAATTACCAATGGTCACCAACAGATTATTTGGATGACCCTAACTTGGCCAATCCCATTGCCAGTCCTCCATCGGACATGACTTATTGCGTAGAAATAACAGATGCCATAGGATGTCAGGCAAATACGTGCATTGATGTTAATGTCGGAGTTGGGGTAAATGAATACACTGCAAGCAGCTTTCACCTTTTTCCAAATCCGTCAAATGAAATGCTAACACTACAAAGTCATTTGGCAATTTGTAAGGTTGAAATATCCGACCTAACAGGTCGAATATTTTTCACAACACTACCAAATGCCACGCATATTAAACTGAACATAGAATCACTTTCAACAGGATGCTACTTTCTGACAGCAACAACTGAGAAAGGAATTATCGAAACGTTCAAATTCCTGAAAGACTAACAATTACAGCTTCTCATAACATAGGATTGGCAAAATTGATTTTTGCTCTTCGTCCTTTGCGCGAGCTGTAGTTTTCAAACTCAAACCAACTCCTTTTCATGTAGTGTAGTAAAGAGCAAAAATCAACTTCGCCAATCCTCGAAACGTTATGCGTCATGCTTGGGCAGCGTGCGAACTTCAAACAGTGGTGCAAGAAATTAACTTTGACAACCAAAATATGAAACGGAACATTTGGATTTTACTTTTTGCTTTGACTGCTTGCAACAGTATTAGCAATGACAATAAGTCAACAACTCAACTCAATGATACTACTCAATTCTCGGCAGATTTCATTAAAACAACGAAAGACAGTATTTCAATCATTTTAAACACACTTAGTAAAAGCACCAGTTATGAATTTACAGATTTATATCTTGACACGGACACAATTCCCGAAAATGATTTTCTCATACTTGACGACTCACTTAAAGCAAGAGGTTTTGTTGTTAAAGATTGGGGACGAGGAAATTTTATGGAAGGAGCAAGAATGATTTCATTGACATTAGAAAACAAAACTTGTAAGTGCAGAGTTGATAAATTGTATTACACCAACATTTCTAAATCGAAAAAATACAAAGTAACAGTAAGAATATCTTGCAACTCCAAAACGACCAAACAATGAAAACCCTATTGGTATTTATTCTACTATTGACGAGTTGCGGCCTAAGAACAACAATTCTTAAAGATGGTGTTACAAAAGTAGCAGTCAACGAAAAAGTTTATAAAAACAAATCCAAGTTTGATGCATCAATTGTTTCATTTATTGACACAACGGTTATTTACGAAGAATATAACACAAGATTTTACAAGAATGGTTTTCCAGTAAATGTGCTGGCAAGGTTAAATACTGAAAACCCTTATAATTGGTATCAAGCCTATCGGTTTTACAATAATGGTTGTTACAATGTATTTATTTTAAATAGACAAACCGATGTAGCACTTAGCAGCAAAAATTTTAATCCTGATTATGTAGGACACAGAGGAATCTATTTCAAAGAGAAATCAAAAATCAAGGGAAACTTAATCACTCAAGTTACAGATTATGGTGAGACCGGAATAATAAAGGAAATTTTTCAGTTTGATGGAGATACATTATATGTTACAAGTGGTAACCCAAAACAAACATATAACTGATTCTTTCGGAGTTTACAAGTCGTAAATAGGTTACAACGAGCCGATATTTCTTAGCCGAAAAATAAGGCAATGGACATATTAAATTTTTCAAAAGACTTTG
>JAYSWI010000033.1:0-2845 GCA_043718125.1 Flavobacteriales bacterium | reverse complement strand
GTATAGCAATGGGTATGATTACTAACGCGGACAACTCAAAATATTCCATCCTTTCAGACATTCTTGGTGATGAAGATCACTTGGGTGATATGGATTTCAAGGTGACAGGCACCAGTAAGGGAATCACTGCTTGTCAAATGGACATCAAGATAAAAGGCTTGAGTATGGATATGGTGAAGAATGCTTTGGACCAAGCCCGCGAAGGCCGTTTGCATATTCTTGGCGAAATAGCCAAGACCATGGCTAAACCACGTGAGGATTACAAACCACACGCACCGCGTATCGTTTCTATTGATATTCCTTCCGAAACCATTGGAGCTGTAATAGGCCCAGGTGGCAAAGTGATACAAGAAATTCAGAAGACCACAGGCGCTACTATATCTATAACAGAAGTGGACGGAAAAGGCGTGGTAGAAATTGCCGCTACTAACAAAGAGGCTTTAGATAGCGCAGTTCGTGCTGTGAAAAATATATGTTTCCCTCCAGAAATTGAAGTAGGAGCAGTGTATGATGGAGTTGTGAAAAACATTCAAGCCTTCGGTGCATTTGTAGAAATAATGCCTAAAATGGATGCTCTATTACACGTATCGGAAATAGATTGGAGAAGAATAGAAAACGTGCGCGATGTGTTGAAAGAAGGTGATCGCATACAAGTGAAAGTGATTGGAAAAGATGACCGTGGCAAATACAAATTGTCGCGCAAAGCTTTGATACCAAAACCAGAGACAGCGCAGAACTAAGATGTTAGATGTTGAATGTTAGATGAAAGACATAAGTCTTGAGACAAAGGGAATTAGAAAATACGCGTTACACCCTGCGGGCTTCAGCCCGCAAAAAAACAAAATGCCGATGACCTAACCACGTGCTTCAGCCAGTGGCCCAAGTCTGAAACGCTTAGGCATAAGACGTAAGACATTAGACATTAGGCGTAAGACATTAGACATCGGACATGAAACAGTTGGAATGACCTCCTAAAAATGATGTCGCACCGCTCACAAAAAAATACTTAAAAAAATGAGACAACTTAAAATAACCAAACAAGTAACCAATCGCGAGACGGCCTCGCTGGACAAATACTTGCAAGAGATTGGCCGTGTGGATTTGATAACTGCCGAAGAAGAAGTTGAATTGGCCAAGCGCATCAAAGCGGGCGACCAAACAGCACTTGAGAAATTGACCAAAGCAAACTTGCGTTTCGTAGTATCTGTTTCGAAGCAATATCAAAACCAAGGATTGTCGCTTCCTGACTTGATCAACGAAGGAAACTTGGGACTAATAAAAGCCGCCCAACGTTTTGATGAAACACGTGGTTTTAAATTTATCTCTTATGCCGTTTGGTGGATACGCCAAAGCATACTTCAAGCACTTGCAGAGCAAAGCCGTATTGTTCGTTTGCCGTTGAACAAAATTGGCAGCATCAACAAAATCAACAAAGCATTTGCGAAGCTGGAGCAAGAATTTGAACGCCCGCCAACTCCCGCAGAACTTGCCGAGGTATTAGAAATGACCTTGGATGAAGTGAAACAATCGCTGCGCAACAGCGGTCGCCATGTAAGTATGGATGCACCATTGAAAGATGGCGATGAAAGCAGCAGCACCATGTACGATGTGTTGCAGACCAATGACACCCCTTCGCCAGATACGGACTTGCTGCATGAATCCTTGCGCAAAGAAATCGAGCGATCGTTGCGCACCCTCACCAGCCGCGAGGCAGACGTGGTGCGTTTGTATTTCGGTTTGAATGGCGAAAATCCTTTGACATTGGAAGAAATAGGCGATCGTTTTGATCTAACACGCGAGCGTGTGCGTCAGATAAAAGAGAAAGCCATTCGCAGATTAAAACACACCAGCCGCAGCAAAATGCTCAAATCTTATCTCGGATAAAATACATTCAACACTCAAAACGAATTGGTTCATCCCTTTTACTTTTTGAGAATGAAATCCTAAACCCTTTGGCACTGTCAAGGGGTTTTCTTTTGTCATTTTATCAACAAAAAAATTGCGTGACGTTGCTTTGTGTATGTTTGACCACTTACGATTTTAAACCAAACATTTTTCACAAAAAAACAATAATCTTATGGCAGAGACAACTACAACAGCGAAACATCCAAAAGGACTCTGGGTTTTGTTCGGCACAGAAATGTGGGAGCGCTTCAACTTCTATGGAATGCGCGCCATCCTCACCTTATATATGGTACATGCGTTGGTGATGAAGGAAGAAGATGCATCGTTGATATACGGAGGTTTTCTTGGACTATGTTATCTCACTCCCATGTTGGGTGGTTTCATTGCAGACCGATTTTTTGGTAATCGCAATTGCATTCTGCTTGGAGGACTTATGATGGCCACAGGCCAGCTCTTGCTTTTTGCCAGTGCCAGTGTTTTTGGAACCAACATAGGCACCGCTGGCACGTTGCTTTGGGTGGCACTGGGTATCATCATTTTTGGCAATGGATTTTTCAAGCCCAACATTTCAAGCATGGTGGGAAGCCTTTATCCTAAGCAAGAGAAATCGAAGCTCGATACTGCCTTTACCATTTTCTATATGGGAATAAATATTGGAGCATTTTTAGGTCAATTCATTTGCCCATTTGTGGGTGATGTGGAAGTAGATGGTGTGAGAGATTTGCACGCATTTAAATGGGGATTTCTTGCCGCAGCCATTGCCATGATCATTGGAAGTATCACCTTTTATGTTCTCAAAAATAAATATGTAGTAACACCTGAGGGAGCAGCTATTGGAGGCTTGCCATCAAAAAATAATGCATCGGAATACGAAGAAGGTGAATCGCAGAAAGCAGTGTTTAGTCCTATGAGTTTGGTGATGGCACTGGTTGGTTTTGTT
>JAYSWI010000320.1:0-1812 GCA_043718125.1 Flavobacteriales bacterium | reverse complement strand
AGTGCCTGTGGATCATTTGTATGCCAGCACCATCTTCGTTCCTTTCTTGGAAAAAATGCGCATCGAAAATTTGGTGGTGGCCGCACCCGACACGGGAGGCACTAAGAGAGCCAACGCTTATGCGAAATTATTGGGTTGCGATTTGGCTATTTGTTACAAGCAACGCAAAGTGGCCAATCAGATAGAAAGCATGACCGTGATAGGTGATGTGAAAGGAAAAAATGTGGTGATTGTGGACGACATGTGCGACACCGCAGGCACACTCTGCAAAGCCGCAGAGATGATGCTGGAAGCTGGTGCTTTGAGTGTGCGTGCAATTTGTACACATGCTGTATTGAGTGGACAGGCGTATGAGCGCATAGACCAATCTGTATTGCAAGAATTGATTGTCACAGACAGCATTCCATTGAAAGAAGGAAAACCAATGGACAAAATAAAGGTATTGAATATTGCACCGCTTTTTAGTGGAGTACTTCACAACCTGATAGAGAACAAGAGCATTAGTTCAAATTTTATAATTTCATAAATCAAACAAACAATTTAAAAAACATGAAACAGGTTTCATTGAGCGGTTCTCCAAGAGAGAACGTAGGAAGAAGAGGCGCAGCGGATTTGCGTATTAGTGGTCGCATTCCGGGAGTTATTTATGGCGGTGCCAAACAAGTGCCATTCAGCATTTTGCGCAACGATTGGGACAAAATTGTGCGCATGCCCGACACCTTGCAAATCAACATGGAAGTAGCTGGCAGCACCTATTCTACCATTTTGCAAGAGCAGCAACAACATCCGGTAACTGACTTGGTAACGCACATTGATCTATTGGAACTTGTTCCAGGAAAAATTGTGAAGGTGGCACTTCCGGTGCGCGCTATAGGAAGTTCAGAAGGCGTAAAAGCCGGTGGCAAATTGGTTCAGAACTATCGCAAGGTGCGCATGTCTGGAATGCCCGATCAATTGCCTGAGGACATCAAAATTGACATTACCGCAATGAATATTGGCGACTTGGTTCGTGTACGTGAATTGAAAGTGGAAGGCTGTATTATTTTAGAACCAGAAGCTTCGGCAGTGATACAAATAACTGCAACACGTGCTTCAGCTTCCGAAGCTGCTGCCGATGCAAAGGCTGCACCAGCTAAGAAATAATACCAATTGGGGAGAATGCCAACTTCAAAGAGGCATCAGCTTTAAAAATTTCAAACACAAAAAAAGCCATTTCGTCAATTGCGAAATGGCTTTTTTCGTTTGTCAAATATTATTAGTCCTCGTCATCCGCACCTGCTTCCTCAGGCACGTCTTCGGCTTCGCTTGCTTCCACTTCATCGTCCTCATCGCCTCCTATTTCATCGTCCTCATCGCCTCCTTTGTAGCTATCAAATTCGCTCATCGCAACGCCTTCGTTGTCTTTGTCTTCATCATCCACTTTCATGTTTTTTTCTATTTTGAAAAGATAGATGGTGTCTTTGGTTCTTATTTCCAAAGCCTTTATGAATTGGCCTTTGGGTGTGGTGAACGAAACGAGATCATCATTTTCAAAACCATTTGGAAAATGTTTAGTAATGAGATCGATATGTTCTTGCTCTAGACTTTTGTAATCTTTGATAACGCGCTTGATGGGTGCAGCCATGATTTTTTATTCTAAGTATATGTTTAAATTGATTAGTGATTTAATAGCCATGCAAATATGAGTGGTGCGACAATAGTAGCATCACTTTCTATAATAAATTTAGGTGTGGTGATATCCAATTTTCCCCAAGTTATTTTCTCGTTGGGCACAGCACCGCTATAACTGCCGTAGCTTGTCGTGCTGTCACT
>JAYSWI010000319.1:0-1812 GCA_043718125.1 Flavobacteriales bacterium | reverse complement strand
AATTTTCTGAACTACTTGGTGACTGATAAAACGGGCGCAACTCATCAGTTCAGCAAAAAGGAAATCATGCTTTTGAAACTATTGGTGCAACGCGATGGAGAGGTGATAAGCCGCGAGGAAATATTGGAAAAGGTGTGGGGTTATGATGTTTTTCCAAGCACGCGCACCATCGACAATTTTATTCTTTCCTTTCGCAAATATTTTGAACCTAATAGCAAACAACCACGCTATTTCCATAGTATTCGTGGTGTTGGTTACAAGTTCACTTCGTAAAAAAAATGAAGACTATTTTTTTTCCACACACAGTGTTTTGATGCTGTGTTGCATGTTATTTGTTCAAAATTCGATACTCCTTTCTTTGATACTTACGAAGCCAATACACATAGATTTGGCGCAGAACATTTAAACAATTCTATATATGTCCAACAACTTATTGAAAGGAAAAAAAGGCATCATCAGTGGCGCATTGAATAGCCAGTCTATTGCTTGGAAAGTAGCTGAAAAAGCCTATGAAGCAGGAGCACAAATTGTTTTGACCAATGCACCAATAGCCATGCGAATGGGCGAAATAAACCAACTTGCAGAGAAACTTGGCAACGCTCCAATCATTGCCGCAGACGCCACCAACTTGGAAGATTTGGACAATCTATTTACAAAAAGCATGGAGCACTTCGGTGGCAAAATGGATTTTGTGTTGCACAGCATTGGTATGAGTCCGAATGTGCGCAAAGGCCGCCACTACACCGATCCAAATTATGAGTGGTACAAACAAACGCTAGACATAAGTGCCACCAGCTTGCACAAGATGTTGAGCACCGCTTGGAAAAAAGATGCACTCAACGATTGGTCGTCTGTAATTGCTTTGACCTACATAGCAGCTCAACGCATTTTTCCTGATTACAACGACATGGCCGATGCCAAAAGTTTGTTAGAAAGTATTGCCCGAAGCTTTGGATATCACTATGGCACTGCCAAAAAAGTTCGCATCAATACCATTTCGCAATCGCCCACTGTAACCACTGCAGGCAGTGGTGTGAAAGGATTTGATGGCTTCATCAATTACGCAGCTTCTATGTCGCCACTTGGCAATGCCGATGCAGCGGCATGTGCTGATTATTGTGTAGCCATGTTTAGCGACCTTACTCGATATGTCACCATGCAGAATCTTTTTCATGATGGTGGGTTTAGCGTAACCGGTGTTACCCAAGAAGTAGTAGAGAAGTTTACTACGAAGTAATCAATATCCGATTGGCTTGTGGGTTTGGAACAAATTTTTTGCTTCAAGCTACAATAGGGCCTGTGGAAAAATTCATCTTTTAAATCTTGAACACGCTCAACTCCATTAAGCAAAAAATAATGAACATTGAAGAATTGAGAGAATATTGCCTACAAAAAAGAGGAGTTGAAGAAGCGCTTCCTTTTGGGCCGGACACTTTGGTGTATAAAGTGATGGGAAAAGTTTTTTTGATAACAGGTTTAGATAATAGACCCGTTCAATTTAATGTGAAGTGCGACCCAGAAAAGGCCATTGAGTTGAGACAAAAATTTGATTGCATTTTGCCCGGATACCACATGAACAAAAAACACTGGAACACCATTGTTGTGGATGGCAAATTGAGTAAAGCACAACTAGCGGCCCATATTGATGCCTCTTATGATTTGGTCTATTTATCACTCCCAAAAAGATTACAACTGGAACTTAAACAAATGTGATTATACCATTTCTAATTATGAAGTAGGCCAGCCATTTTCTCTCCTCCGGAGAGAACGCAAGTGAGGCGCAAAATAAAACGGACTAATTCATAATTAGAA
>JAYSWI010000318.1:0-5177 GCA_043718125.1 Flavobacteriales bacterium | reverse complement strand
ATGCTATTGCCACAATGTGTTTTGATAGCGTGGCATTCAAAAACGTCATCTCCAATGGTCTGGTCCTAGACAAAAACGGCAACAAAATGTCCAAACGCTTGGGTAATACTGTTGACCCTTTCACCACCATTGCCAAGTATGGCCCTGATGCTACGCGGTGGTACATGATTACCAATGCACAACCATGGGACAATCTTAAGTTTGATGTGGATGGAATTGCAGAAGTGCAGCGCAAGTTTTTCGGCACACTATATAATGTGTATGGCTTTTTTGCTATTTATGCCAATATAGATGGATGGAAGCCTGTGGGTAGCGAACGCCACTTTTTTGGAAAGGCTAAGGGTGAGGCCGAACAAAACATCACTCCAATGGCCCAGCGCAGTGAACTGGACAGGTGGATTATTTCTAAGCTTCATTCATTAATAAAGTCAGTAACCAACGAGTTGGATGATTACAACCCAACACCTGCGGCACGAGCAATCGAGGCTTTTGTAGATCAACATTTATCCAATTGGTATGTGCGCCTATCGCGCAAAAGATTCTGGCAAGGCGAAATGAATGCCGATAAGCATGCAGCCTATGAGACGCTGCATGAATGCTTGATTGTGGTAGCTCAATTAGGGTCTCCATTTGCACCTTTCTTTTGCGAATGGTTATACAAAAACTTGCAGCCCGCCTTCCCTTTGGGAAGGGTGGGGGATGGGACTGATGCTTCTGGAAGTGATGGAGATCGGACGGATACCTCAAGTGTGCATTTGACTTACCTGACCATAGCAGACTCATCACTTATTGACCAGGAACTAGAAGAAAGAATGGGCTTTGCACAAAAAATTTCTTCCATGGTTCTATCTATTAGAAAGAAAGAAAACATCCGTGTGCGCCAACCGCTTCAAACCATTCGGATTCCGCTTTTAATAGCGACTGATAGGTCGCGTATTGCTGCGGTGCAAGACCTCATTCTTGCAGAAACAAATGTGAAGCAATTGGAATTGGTGAGTGAGGAGGAAGCACATATTGTGAAAACACTCAAACTCAATTTCAAAACCCTGGGTGCCAAGTGTGGCAAGAATATGAAGGCGGTTCAAACATTTGCCAAGGCCAATGGCGACACTATAATAAAGAGCATCGAAACCATAGGTCGATATGAGGTGGATGTTGCTGGCGAGACCATCGAACTCATTGGCGAGGATGTGGAAATAATACCGGTGGACATACCCGGTTGGAAGGTGGTGAATGACGGTGCATTGACAGTGGCACTGGACGTTACCATTTCAGAGCTGTTACATGGCGAAGGCATTGCAAGAGAATTTGTAAATCGCATTCAAAACCTTAGAAAAGAAAGTGGCCTTGAAGTGACGGATAGAATAAGGGTGAAGATTCTGAGCAATGAAATGTACAATGCCGCCATCGAGGCGAATTCAGAATATATTCGCGGCCAAATTTTGGCGGGCGAACTAGTTATTACTGATAGTATTGACAATGGTTTCTCGGTAGAAATAGAGGAAGGAGTGACCTCAGAAATATCGCTCGAAAAACTCAACTAAGAAGTTTATACAAAATGGCAACTAAGAAAAAAGCACCAGCAAAAGCAGCAAAGAAGCCCATAGCTAAGGCCAAACCAGCCGCTAAAAAACCAATAGCGAAAAAAGCGGTTACAAAGAAGCCAGTAGCGAAAGCCAAACCTGTTGTAAAATCTGTTGCCAAAAAAGTAGCGGCTAAGAAACCTGTAATAAAAAAGCCTGTTGCTAAGAAATCTGTTGTCAAAAAAGTAGCTCCCAAAAAAGCGGTATTAAAAAAGCCAGTTGCTAAAAAAGCGGTTGCTAAAAAAGTAGCTCCAAAGAAAGCTGTGGCTAAAAAGCCAGTTGCTAAAGCAATTGTTGCAAAGAAGGTTTTGAAAAAAGTGAGCGCGAAGCCTTTGCAGAAAGCCAAAGCAAAACCAGTTGCAATTAAACAAGGTGCTAAAAAATCCATTGCTAAGAAGCCGCCTATTAAAAAAGTGATAGCAAAAAAAGTAGCGAAACCAGTAGCGAAAAAAATTGTAAAACCCATCGCAAAAAAATTGGCTAAGCAGGTTGTGAAAAAAATTGTAAAACCACTACCAAAGAAAAAAGTAGTTGCCAAACCAATAAAGAAGATTGTGGCCAAACCAACCAAAAAAGTGGTTGTTAAAGCGATTCAAAAGGCCAAGCCAATTGTGAAACCGGTTGCAAAGCCAATAGCAAAGGCTCAACCCATTGCCAAGCCAATGCCGAAGTTCATTGCAAAACCAATACCTGTGCTGAAGCCGGTTGCCGCACCCATTCCAAAACCCGAACCAGTGGTTACAAAACCCATAGTGGCTGAGACAACACCAACAGTAAAACCCAACATAAAAAAAGTAGAAAACAGTAGTATGGCAGATTTAAGATATTCAGACAAAGACCTGAAAGAATTTGAAACACTTATTCACGAAAAATTGGTTCAAGCAAAGTCAGACCTTGAAGAATTGCGACAGTCGCTATCGCACGAAAGTGACAATAGCACAGATGACACCGCCCCAACTTTCAAAATGATGGAAGACGGAAGCGAAACCATGAACAGAGAAGAGCTTGCACAATTGGCATCACGTCAGGAAAAGTTTATTCAAAACTTAGACAACGCTTTGTTGCGCATCATGAATAAAACGTATGGCATCTGCCGTGTTACCAACAAACTCATCCCAAAGGAACGTTTACGCCTTGTGCCTCATGCCACTCTAAGCATCGAAGCCAAGAACATTCAGAAGTAATCGACATTGAACAATTGAAAATGGACCATGATATTGGCTGTTTTTAATTGTCACTGCTCTATTTGCAATTGTCCATTTGAAAAAGGCACTCTTTACCATTTTAGCAGTTTTATCCTTCGACCAGTGGTTGAAAATTTGGGTGAAACTCAACTTCCATTATGGCGAAAGCAGAGAAGTTTTACCCGGCTGGTTAGATCTACAATTTGTAGAAAACCCAGGCATGGCCTTCGGGTGGATGTTGCCTGGCGAGGGAGGAAAATTGGCCCTCAGTATTTTTAGAATAATAGTAGTGGGTGGTATTGCTTGGTACTTATTCAAACTCATTCGCGAAAATGTGCATTGGGGATATGTCATCTGTGTGTCGCTAATAGTGGCGGGTGCAATGGGCAACATCATTGACAGTGCGGTGTATGGAATTTTTTTCGACAAAGGTTCGTTGTTCGATCAGGACTTGCAGGATTATACCATGTATTTCGGCAAAGCCATTTTCAGCGAGGAAGGTTATGCAAAACCGCTAATGGGCAATGTGGTGGATATGTTCCATTTCACCAAGCACTTTACTTGGAATGGTGTAAGCCATGAAATTTTTCCGCCCATATTTAATGTGGCAGACAGCAGCATTACGATGGGAATTATTCTCATTCTGATTTTTCAACGTAAATTTTTCGCTAAGCCAATTGCACCAATCAGCGATACCCTATCACAACAAGATTTTGCTGTCCAAAACACAGAGGCAATTCCAATTTCTGCTCAAGAAGAAGTCAATACAACTTTGCCTGATACCAGCAAAGAAGGGACGCAATAACAATCAAAATTTAGTTGGATACTTTTTTCATTGGTGATTATCACATTTGAAAAAAAATTGGCATTAGACTACATTGCCACCACTTCATCATTTTTCTTCCAGCATGAATTCCTTTGTCAAACGCTTCATCGGTCGCAACACACTTTATCATTCTAAGGACAAAGAGCTTTCCGGATTTCGAAGAGCCAAAGGTTTTCGTTCTTTCAAAATAAGTGCTATCAGACTTTTGAAAGATATGTTGCTGATGACACTTGGCATTTTTTCGGCAGCATTTGGTCTCAAAGGTTTTTTGCTGCCAAACAATTTTATTGATGGAGGTGCCACCGGAATTTCTCTACTGGTAGATCAACTCACCGATGTGCCGCTTGGCGCTATGCTCCTAATGGTCAATGTGCCCTTTGTTTTGCTCGGGCTCAATATTGTTGGTCGCACCTTCGCTATAAAAACAGCGCTAGCAATTGCAGGACTTGCTGTGGTAGTCACCACTGTTGAATTTCCCATTGTTACAACGGATCAACTTTTGGCCTCCGTTTTTGGTGGTTTCTTTTTGGGTGCGGGCATTGGTCTCTCGGTGCGCGGTGGCAGCGTATTGGATGGCACCGAAGTACTGGCTATATATATAAGTAGAAAATTGGGAACCACTATGGGCGACATCATTATAGTTATCAATGTAATTATTTTTTCTGCGGCTGCGCATTTTCTTGGGATAGAAAAAGCCCTTTATTCCCTACTCACATATTTGGCGGCTTCCAAAACCCTCGACTTTATCATCGAGGGCATTGAAGAATACACAGGTGTCACCATCATTTCAAGCCACAGTGACGAAATACGCCAAATGATTATAGACGACATTAGAAGGGGAGTGACAGTGTATAGAGGCAAGCGCGGTTTTGGAAAAGCAGGCGAAACCATTGATGTGGATATTGTTTACACCGTCATCACCCGCTTGGAGCTAAACAGATTGAACACCGAAATAGAAAAAATAGACCCCAACGCATTTGTAGTGATGAACAGCGTGAAGGATACCAAAGGAGGCATGATAAAAAAGCGGCCGCTAAAACATTGATAGGGCTTTTTTACAACCCCAAAAAATCGGATAGTTGAAAACGCTTTTTTTAATTTCTATTTTTAGATTTGTAAGCCATCAATAATTGGATTTGTCTAATTTCAAAATCAAACAAGTTGAAATTTTGAAAAGTGGAATTGCCGCTGACTTATACCATTTCTAATTAGGGCCTACTGAAAAAGTCAAGCCTACTTTGGCCGAAAAGGTTGATTGATGCGCAATTTTTTTTGATGCTACAAACTTATGAGCCACGAAGATCGCCCTTTCAGCAAGCTCTAGGTAGGCTGTGGTTGCGCAGAGTTTGTTTAGGTTGGTTTCAAGTTGTTTTCCTCTATGATGTTTCAAAGTGTATCTGTTTCAAACTATCGAAAAAAACGGGTTATACCAATTCTTAGTTCAAAATAGTCCTCCCGCACGTGCGGGATGGACTTAGAATGTAATTATCCCGCAAGTGCGGGGGTAAATGCCGTTAGAGTAGCTGTTTAGGTGAAGCGAGGTCAAGTAGGCAAGCGCATTACAGCGCAAGCCTCTCACAGAAC
>JAYSWI010000317.1:0-1820 GCA_043718125.1 Flavobacteriales bacterium | reverse complement strand
TTTCACTGGGATTTTCAAAAGGAGGCCTGCGCGTGTCGCATGTGTATCAAGACAACAAGGGATACCGTGTGCAAGAATTTAATCATAAAAATCAAGTCAGCCTGCTTGGCAATTACAATTTGAATGAGAGAAATAGTTTCTTATTCTACACCACGTACTTCAATGGTAATTGGGGCTTGCCAGGCGGCATCAATGCGTCTGCGGCTGACACGCTGCCCACACAAGCCAACAACTATTCGTGGCTTAACAATGCGCACGTGTGGCGCGAACGCCTGATGCTTGGCTCATCGCACACACACCGTTTTAATACCTCAAATGATTTTCGTGTTACAACATCTGCATATTACTACAGCACCGATAAGCTGAATCCTTATGGCACATCAGCAGGCAACAATGGCTACAAAGACGAAGGCGCTGCTGGCGCAGGCAGCCGCATGGATTGGTCTTATAGCAAAAAGATAAACAAATGGCAAACAAAACTGAACTGGGGTGGTGAGTTACAATTGGAGCAATACAACATCGTTGAATCATCGCTACTGAATGGCCAAGCCAATGCGTTCAAATACTTGTATGATGTGCATTACATAACAGGCATGGCGTTCTTAAGTGCTGATGCTGCATGGCGCGATATTCTTTTTGTGAACGCAGCAGCAAGTCTGAACAACACCATACAGAAAGTGATAGGATACAGCGATAGCAATTTTCAATATGATACCACCGCAACATGGAAGTCGGAGGTACTGCCGCGCATAGCGATTTCAGGAAGGCTCTACCGCAAATTGTTTGCGTATGCTTCTATGTCGTTGGGCAACTCCAACCCCACAGTGTTCGAGATGGTGGACTACGAAAACAATTTCTACAACCTTGCTCTCAAGCCCGAACATGGCCTAAGCCGCGAGGTGGGTTTGAAATATATGTCTGCAAAAACTGACTTCTTTGCAGAGGTCAATTGTTACGTCTTCAATCTTTCTGATGCCATTGTGAGCTATCAGGACAAAACCCTTGGAGATATAATTCGATATACCAATGCTGGCAATACAGTGCAGCAAGGTTTGGAATGGAACATCACCAAAACGTTTCAAACCAAATCAGACAAACATGCCTTGCGCCTGTGGCACAGCGGCAGTGCTTTCAACTATTCTTTTGACGACTATGTAATAAAAGATGCACAACTGAAAGGAAAGAAATTGGCAGGTGTGCCGCTGTTCAATACCTCGTCTGGGGCTGCTCTTCTGTTATGGAAAAAATTGAACATTCAACTCATGCACTTTTGGTTCGACAAAACTCCGCTAAACAATAACAACACCGCCTGGAGCAATGCCTACCACTTGTTGAATGCTCGCGCATCTTACCAAGCACAATTGGGCAAAGCCATTAGCTTGAATGTGTATGCAGGCATGAATAACATAACTGGCACTGCATACACGTCCTTCTATAATTTGAACGCTGCGAAAACCACAAGTCAATTTTTCAACCCAGCACCGCCTCTCAATTATTATGGCGGACTGAGTGTGACTTGGAAAATAGGAGAAGCTGTTATTAAATAAATGAAAGTTGAGTGGCATGGCAAACACATTTGAGATTGGCTAATGTTTCAAGGCCATCATTGCGTGGCTTGCTGAGGTAGCAAATCTTGTCCACATATTTCATATTGTTGCACCTGCGTCCATGACTATCGAATATTTCATAAAAGGCTTGATACTGGGTATTTCTGTGGCTGCTCCCGTTGGCCCTATCGGAGTGCTTTGCATAAAACGTTCGCTGACTGAAAGTCGCAAGTCGGGCTTGGTGACGGGGCTTGGGGCAGCCACAGCCGACAC
>JAYSWI010000316.1:0-5202 GCA_043718125.1 Flavobacteriales bacterium | reverse complement strand
CAGCGCAGGTATCTCCGTTTCCTTCTCTCCCTTTTGGTCTGCATCCAGCGCGTCACCGTTCCACGAAAGCTTTACGGTTTGCGCCACATCGCTGCGCTGTATGCTGTCCACCGTGAAATAGTGTATGTAACTCTGGTTGTCCTGCAGCCAGTGCACTTGCAAATCGCGGCTGCTCTCCGAGGCTTGTATGGTTTGCGGCAGCACGGACACATCGCACACATCAATGGTGGAGACAGAGCCGTTCAGTTGCATCCACTGCAACTCATCATTGCGGTAAGGCTTTATGCTGTTCACTTGCACATCTATGTGCTGGTTCATAACGATGAAACCAAACTTGAACTTTGACAAGTTGGAGGGTACTTGCACAATTTTGTCCATGCGCAGTGTGGCCTCGTAAGCAGTGCCACGTGGCAGCCATTGCTTCGGGCGAAACTCCAGTGTCTGGTTGTCCAGCCAATACAGGTCGCCCTCTATGTCAGGCGAGAAATTGATGAGCTTGTCCTCAATAGGCGTAGCCGTTTGAATGTTTTCTGCAAATGCATCCGTAAGCCGGATGCGGATGTTGCTGGCTGTGCTGATACTGCCGCTGGTGAAGGCAGAAATGTATTGGGCAAAAGCCGAATCAAATGGAATGGGTCCCTTCTTCCGGCAGGAAGAAAGAGGAAGTACAAACAACAAAAAAGCCGCAGCTACAGCTACAGCCATGCGGATTGCGAATGCAGGTTTCATGCGGGTTTGGATTGAAGCAAATGTGTTTGGAAATGTATAGCGGTAACGGTTGTTTGGGTGGGGATATTTTCACATTAGAACTATGTGAGTAATTTTTATTCGAATTAGAAACTTGCGTTCGGGTGCATACACCGTTAGCATGCAGGAATAGTGCTATTGAATGCAGCACTGTTGAGAAAACAACCTGAAGAGTTAAATCCAAAATTGTATTTTCTAGCATTTCGGTTTTCTGACTAATTACTTAAAACCTCGCACCTTGGCAAAAATTGATTTTCAAAATGAAACAAGAAATACTTCCAAGAGCCTTCTATTTTAGCCGCTTCCAATCTCAAAATAAATTATGAATTTCGAACTTTCAGAGGAACAAAAGGCGGTGCAAATAGCTGCCCGCGAATTTGCACAAACCGTTTTGAAACCTGGTGTTATTGAGCGCGATGAACTTCAAAAATTTCCGGCTGATGAAATAAGGCAACTAGGGGAACTTGGTTTTATGGGCATGATGGTCAACCCAAAATACGGTGGTAGCGGCATGGACACATTGAGCTACGCCATTGCTATGGAAGAAATTTCGAAAATTGATGCGTCAGTAAGTGTATGCATGAGCGTAAACAATTCGCTAGTTGCTTGGGGTTTGGAGACTTTTGCCAACGAAGAACAGAAACAAAAATTCCTTGTGCCCTTGGCCAAAGGAGAAAAAATAGGTGCGTTCTGTTTATCGGAACCTGAGGCAGGCAGCGATGCCACATCACAGCGAACAACAGCTATCGACATGGGCGATCATTATTTATTGAATGGCACAAAGAATTGGATTACAAACGGAAGTAGTGCAAGCATCTATTTAGTTATCGCTCAAACTGATGTTGCCAAAGGCCACAAAGGAATCAACTGTTTTATTGTAGAGCGTGGAATGGAAGGATTTATAGTAGGTGCGAAAGAAAACAAGCTGGGAATACGCGGAAGCGATACCCACACCTTGATGTTTCAAGACGTAAAAGTGCCAAAGGCCAACCGCATTGGCGAGGATGGCTTCGGATTCAAATTCGCTATGAAAACTTTGAGCGGTGGCCGTATCGGTATAGCAGCTCAAGCTTTGGGTATAGCTGCTGGTGCGTATGAGTTAGCGCTTGCCTATTCTAAAGAAAGAAAAGCCTTTGGAAAAGAAATATCAAAACACCAAGCCATCGCTTTCAAATTAGCAGATATGGCCACGGACATCGAAGCTGCCAGATTGTTGGTACATAAAGCAGCTTGGCTCAAAGACCAACATTTAAACTATGATCAAGCCAGTGCAATAGCCAAACTTTTCGCTTCTACAATTGCAATGAAACACACAGTGGAAGCCATTCAAATACACGGTGGCTATGGCTATGTAAAGGAATATCATGTGGAACGCCTTATGCGCGATGCCAAAATAACGCAGATATATGAAGGCACTTCTGAGGTTCAAAAAATTGTGATAAGCAGAAATGTTTTGAATGCATAAAATAAATGTTCCTTATCATTTTGATTTGAATCGATTATTCATCTGAAAAGCAGAAAATTGGTTATCAAGCCCGTTTTTTTTTGCCTCCTACAATGCCTACCAAATAAGGAAAAGTGAAATTATTTTCACAATTCATTAAAAATAATTTGGAATATTAGTCTAAAGAGATATTACTTTTGTCGGGCAATACTGAAAACTAGTCTATTTATTTGTCTTCTTCATCGGGTTCTTACACCGTTTTATCAACCGATTTATTAATTAAAAACCAATTTCAATGAAACATTTTACAATGTTCTTGAGTGGTGGTGTAAGAAGTTCAAATTTAACGTTCTCAAACACTGCTGCTTCTTTTTTAAAGGCTTGTTGTTTAAGCCTAATGCTTGTTATGTGGAGCGCTCTTGCGAGTGCTCAGGGCGAATTTGATTGTGAGCCCATTCTAATTGTTAGTTGTCCTGATCCTGCAACCCTTGAGTGTGGCTCTAACCTGGAAGACCTTGAGTTAGCAGGCATGCCTTCTTTCGAAGGTTCTGAAACATGTGATGGTGAAATCGAAGCATTTTTTATAGATGTGATTTCAAACCAAAACGATTGTGGTTATACGGTTACTCGTACTTGGATTATCGCCCTTGGTGATTTGGCTGAGACTTGTACACAAATTCTTACTATCGTTGACACACAAGGCCCTGAATTTCCAGAGCTTTTGGATGTAAACGTTCAGTGTCTTGAAGAAGTAGAAGGCCCAATAGCTGTTGAAGCTTGGGACGCTTGTTCTGGTGCTGCGGTGGTAGAAAATTTCACTAGCCAAACTGGTGAGGTGACTGAGCGTTGCGTGCTTTCAACTGCTTTTGGCCCTGGTGCCGATTGGGCAGTATGGTTGCCGGTTCTTGCTTCTGATAGCGAGACTTCAAGCGCAAACTTCGTATTTGATTCTAACGGTGGTAGCTTCGATCAATTCCTTGACGGAACTGCACATCTTTATGGCACAGTAGAAAATACTGCTAACACGAATGAGATTTTTGTTGTGGACCTTTGGTTCGAAAACAAAGCTGATTGGGCTACTTGGAGTGGGAATGTTCCTGCAAGAAATTACAAGAACGACCTTCTTCTAGGTTGTGCTACTCTTGATCATATCAATTGGGAATATTTCGAATTGGTTGGCGGCTTCTCTACCCTTACTGGTGCTGGCGATTTGGCTGGTGACGTTCTTAGTCTTTACCACAAGCCTTCTACGTTTTACTTCGGTTTTCAGAAAGGTATTGGTGCTAACAACAAAAATTGTAACTCAGGTATTTCTGGTTGGTTCAGCTACGATGGTTTTGTAGATGGCGAACACGTTGAAGGTCATGGTGACGTAAACGTGAACAGCGAGTGTGAGCCTGGTGATGATGGTGAGTGTATTCACAATACTTCATTCACACACTTCTACCGTGCCGAAGATGCTTGTGGCCATGCAACAATTGCTTCTTATGATGTAATAGTTGAAGACACCACTGCTCCAATATTCTCTAATTGTCCTCAAAGCCTTACCATCGAGTGTGACCAAGCTATACCAACTTTGGCTCTTGATGTAACTGCTACTGACAATTGTTCTGGTGATGTTATCGTATCATTCCTTGGCGAAGAAATAGAAGGTGATGCTTGTCACACTATTATTACTCGCACTTGGTCGGCTTACGACATCTGTGGCAATCGTGCTGATTGTGTTCAGACTATAAATATTTTGGATACAACTGCACCGGTGCTTTCTGGAACTCCAGATGCAGAGATAACAGTAGAGTGCGATGCCGTTCCTTTGGCTGCTATAGTTACCGCTACGGACAATTGTCAGGACAACATCGTTGTTGTTCCTTCAGAAGTTATTGTGCCAGGCAACTGCCCAGGTAACTACACTATATACCGCAGCTGGTCGGCTTCTGATAGCTGTGATAACGGTGTTCAATTCAACCAAGTGATACACGTACAGGACACTACTGCTCCTGTGTTTGATCCTTATGAGTTCTACACGCACATCGAGTGTGATGAGATTCCTTCATTGCTTACAGCTACTGACAACTGTGGCGAAGTAACCGTTGTGGTAACACACGAAGACCTTAACTCCGGTGGATGTCTTGGTGTTTATTACAGAGTTTACACTGCTACTGATGACTGTGGAAACAGCGCTACTGCTGAGCAATACATCGCTATTCAAGACCTTACCGCTCCTGAGTTGGTGGGTGTTCCTGCTGAAACTACATTTGAGTGTGATCAAGTTCAAGTTGGCGACAACGGAAATTACTTTGGCAATGATGGTGTTTATGGTATTGACAATTGCGAAATGGAAGTTACTGTTTCTTATTCTGAAGAAGTAGTTGCTACTGACGATGATTGCGAAGCTTCTTTCGATATCATCCGCACATGGACTGGTGTTGACTACTGCGATAATATGACTGTTGTTTCTGTCGTATTCCATGTTGTAGATACTACAGCTCCTGATTTGTGGATTCCATACAACTACACTGCAGAGTGCAGCGAGGATCTTTATTATGGTGAGCCATCTGCTTGGGACAATTGTTCTGACTACACTATTTCTGAAGAAGTAGATACCATTGCTGGTAACTGCCCACAGAATTATGTAATCACTCGCACATTTGTAGCGACTGATGCTTGTGGAAATGCTTCTGAGCCACAAACTCAAGAGATAACTGTTCAAGATACACAAGCTCCAATTTTTGATGATTATGTAAGCTATTACGAATTCGAGTGTGATGAGGAAATAGTAACAGTAAACCCAACAGCTACAGACAACTGTGGTGTGGTTTCTTACTACCACTACGACACTGAGCATTTATTCGATGGCCCTTGCTATGAGTACTACAACCATGTAACAGGAGCTACCGATGAGTGTGGCAACAGCGTGGAAGTATCACAAACAATTGTTATTGTTGACACTACTGCTCCAGTTATCACTGGCGAGATAGAAGTTGAGGTTCTTTGCGAAGACTTCGAAATAG
>JAYSWI010000315.1:0-5209 GCA_043718125.1 Flavobacteriales bacterium | reverse complement strand
ATAGGAAATGTAGCACGCAATAAATCGGTAAATGAAACGTCAGCATTGATCTCTGCCGCAACACTTGAAATTAAATGATGCACCGTTTCGAAAGTGTACATTCCAAACAATTCCTCTACCCGCACACTGCCTCTTTTTGCTATGCGCGAAAGGTCGTTGCGAACCAGATCAACAATCATCACATTTTCGCTTCGCTCTTTTTCGCTGTTGTATAATTCAATCTTCAATCTGTTGTCTTCTTCCTCATTTTTTCCCCTTCGCACAGTGCCTTTTATAGGTTGCGAAAGCAGTTTGTTTTTTTCCTTTTTCAAAAATCTTTCAGGCGATGCACACATCAAATATTTTTCATCCGTTTGGATGAATGCGGAAAAGGGAGCTTGTGTTTTTTCGTTGAGACGCAACCAAGTTTGAAACGGATTTTCAATTTTTTTTCTCGCAAAAAATTCTTGACAAAAACTGACTTCATAGATTTCTCCAAGTTGAATGTGCTGTTTCAAATGATTCACGGCTTGCAAATATTTTTCCTTCGAAAACTTTGCTTGTAGTGAAATCGGGTGTTTTTGCATTTTATCCGAAACGTGCAGGCTGGAGGTGAGCTGTTTTCTAAACTCGCTTTCTGATAAGTCCGAATTATTTTTTTCAATTGAGAAGTTCTCCGATGAATATCGAATGACAACTTTTGGTTTTACAAAGTGTAGGTATGGAAAATTCAAATCATTTGTATGACGCGATTGCAATTTCTCGATTCCATTTTTTATATCATAACTGATGAGTCCAAAAACCCAATCGTTGTTTTTGTTCAACCAATTTTGTAATTCATCGAGCGATTCGTTTTGCAAATCATAACAAATATGTTCACTCTCCACACCAAGGGCAAGCAGGTTATTCTCATCACCATTGTGTGAGTTCAAAACAAAAACACGTTTTTCCCAACGCGAATCTTCTATGAGGGTTTGAAATTGAATATGCATAGTTGAATGGCGCAAACATCTGCCAAAATCAATGTGAATTCACAGCCTACAAATCACTTGGTGTTTGTGCGAAATGGGCTTGTACTTTCGCCCTGTTTTTTCACCTCCTATGATAGTCCATCGGGGGCTTTACTGTTTTAGAAAAATGAATATGTTCGCTTCCGATTTATCAAAAAAATACGCTACAAACGCTGCTGTTTTGGATATTGTTCATCGCCTGGAAAATGAAAAGGCAAAGGTGCAAATGCGGGGTGTGGTAGGAAGCGCAAATGCCATTTTAGCTTGCTCCATTATTTCGCAATCAGCACTACATCATGTGTTCATTTTACCGGACAAAGAGGAGGCTGCATATTTCTTGAACGATTTGGAAAATCTGCTTGTAAAGGACAGTCCGAATTCAAGTCAATCCACAATAGGAAATATAGATTCCAAAAGCAATAGCGATACATTGATTGACTCTTTGAAATCAAGTCAAGAAGTTCTTTTTTTTCCGCGCAGTGCACGGGTGGCTTATGAGCTGGAACAAACTGAAAACGCCAATGTAGCTATTCGCACAGAAGTTCTAAACGCACTCCAAAATATTGACTCGAAAAATTCCAAGCTGTCCAATAACAAGAATCGAAAAGTGTTGATAGTTACCTATCCCGAAGCACTATCGGAAAAAGTGGTGACACATGAAGAATTGGAGACTTCTACATTCGAGATTTTGCAAGGCAATAAACTCGATATGGACTTCGTGGACGAGTGGATGCACCTATATGGATTTGAGAAGGTGGACTACGTGCATGAGCCTGGTCAATACGCTATACGGGGCGGCATCATTGATATTTTTTCATATAGTTTTGATCAACCATATCGCATCGAGCTTTTTGGCAACGAGGTGGAAAGCATCCGCAAGTTTGATCCGTCCACTCAGTTGAGTGTGGCGCAAATGATAAGAGCCACCATTGTTCCAAATGTGGCTGCACAAGAAACCAAAGAAGCCAGAATTTCTTTTCTAGAGTATATGCCCGGCAACACTTGTGTTTGGATAAAAGATGTGGCGGGGGCATTGAGTAAAGTAGAAACAGAAATGGAAAAGGCCGAACGACAATTTGCAAAATTGAGTGGCGTTTTTGCGCACCATCCCCCGCAGGAATTGTATTTGCAAAAACAAGATTTGCACAAGCAATTGGAATCCATGCGGATAATTGAATTTGGCCCACAGCGCGAGTTTATGAATAGCACAGTGGTTCATTTTGATATGCAGCCGCAACCTGCTTTCAACAAAAATTTTGACATGCTTGGAACCAATCTTGCCAACAACGCAAAGGCGGGCTACACCAATGTTATTGCAGCAGGTCAGCCAAAACAAATAGAACGATTGTATCAAATATTTGAAGACAAGGATCATGTCATTCATTTCGCTCCACTTACCATTGAGTTGTCCGAAGGATTTGTTGACAAGGCTAATAAATTACTCGTTTATACTGATCATCAAATATTCGAACGGTATCAAAGATTTAAATTAAAAGAGGGCTTTAATAAAACGAAGGAAGCCATCACACTGAAAGAAATAATGGCGCTGCAACCAGGCGATTTTGTGGTGCATATAGACCATGGCGTGGGGCAATTTGCAGGCTTGCAAAAACTAGATGTAAATGGCAAAGAGCAAGAGGCAATCAGACTTGTTTACAAAAACAACGATACACTTTATGTGAGCATTCATTCGCTGCATCGCATTTCGAAATTTGTTGGAAAAGACGGCACAGCACCAACACTGGACAAGCTGGGCAGCAATGCTTGGCAGACATTGAAGCGAAAAACAAAAACAAAAGTCAAGGAAATTGCATTTGATTTGATCAAGCTGTACGCTAAAAGAAAATCTACCAAAGGATTTGCATTTACGCCCGACACTTATTTGCAAACGGAGTTAGAAGCCTCATTTATGTACGAGGACACACCCGACCAACTGAAGGCATCGCAAGCAGTGAAAGAGGATATGCAAGCAGAGGCACCGATGGATAGGTTGGTGTGTGGCGATGTTGGTTTTGGAAAAACAGAAATTGCGATGCGTGCCGCTTTCAAAGCCGCTACTGATGGCAAGCAAGTGGCCATGCTCGTTCCCACTACGGTGCTTTCATTGCAACACTACAAAAGTTTTGCAAAGAGGCTAAAGGACTTTCCCGTTAACGTGGATTATATCAATCGCTTTAAGACAACGAAGCAAATCAATGAGACATTATCGAAATTAGAGAAGGGAGAAATAGATATTCTGATTGGCACTCATGCCCTAGTTGGAAATCGTGTAAAATTCAAAGATCTTGGTTTGCTAATTATCGATGAAGAGCAAAAATTTGGCGTGGGCACAAAGGACAAATTAAAAACGATGCGGGCAAATGTGGATACCTTGACGCTTACAGCCACGCCTATTCCGCGCACATTACAATTTTCGATGATGGGTGCACGCGACTTGAGCCTTATACAAACTGCGCCTCCCAATCGTTATCCAATTCAAACAGAGTTGCGCCCTTTCAATGAGGAAATAATACGCGATGCTATCGCTTATGAAATACAACGTGGAGGCCAAGTTTATTTTGTGCACAACAGAGTAGGCAACATCAAAGAAGTCGCTGGAATGATTCAACGCCTGGTGCCCGATGCACGCATTACTGTTGGTCATGGCCAACTTACGGGCGAGCAGTTGGAGGATGTGATGACAAGTTTTATTGAAGGGGAAGCAGACGTTTTGGTGAGTACCGCAATAGTGGAAAGCGGCCTCGACATACCCAATGCCAATACCATGATTGTGAATGATGCACACCATTTTGGAATGAGCGATTTGCACCAATTGCGCGGCAGGGTTGGGCGTAGTAATAAGAAAGCATTTTGTTATTTGCTGGCACCGGCATTACATTCTCTCAATGATGATGCACGCAAAAGATTGCAAACCCTTGAACAATTTAGCGACCTGGGAAGTGGCCTACACATAGCCATGAAAGATCTTGATATAAGAGGCGCTGGAAATCTTTTGGGGGCTGAACAAAGTGGTTTTATCAACGACATTGGTTTTGAAACCTATCAGAAAATATTGAATGAAGCACTTTATGAGTTGAAGCAAGAACACTTCGCAGAACTGTACGAAGAAGAAACAAAAAAATCGCAAAATTTTGTAAGAGAAACCACATTAGAAACGGATTTCGAAATACTTATTCCGGATGAATATATCAGCAGTATTACAGAGCGAATTGCACTTTACAAAGAACTGGACGATATGGAAACGGATGAGGGTCTGCAAGGCTTTCAGCAAAGATTGATAGACCGCTTTGGCCCAATACCAAAAGCAACACTTGCGCTGATAGACACCATGAAATTACGATGGAGCGCACGCTCGTTGGGCATGGAAAAACTGGTGCTGAAGAGTGGTAAAATGATTGGCTATTTCGTAAGCAAACAAGATTCGCCCTATTACCTAAGTGAAAAATTCAGTCGCGTTTTAGACTTCATCAAACACAATCCAAAGCTTGGAAAAATGTATGAGAAAGACGCCTCGTTGCGCATCTCATTTGATGATGTGACGAAGATGAAAATGGCTGTAAAAATTTTGAATGCAATGAGTGAGGGAAAACAAATGGACTGAGAAATCAATGAATCTTTTTTTTTCGAAATCAGCCTTGAAAAATAACAACAACAACAAAGAAGGAAACGCACGAAGAAGCTGCAAACTATGACATGAAAGTACTTTATACCATTTCTAATTATGAATTAGTCCATTTTTTTTTGCGCATCACTTGTGTTCTCTCCGGAGGAGAGAAAATGGCTGGCCCACTTCATAATTAGAAATGGTATTACATTTTAATACCAGTTTATGGAGCATGGATATGAGTTGACCATAACAGACTTATTGACACCACTGTCCAAATCTTAATGTGCCAGCAGGTTTTGTTCGTTGATGTTGGCTCTCAGTAGTTCTACATAACTCATCAAGTTGGTACCATGCGCTATCATGTCCTTCTGATATTCTTCCATAGCAATAGGGCGTTCTTCCAATTCGTTTTTTATGGCAGCGTGTTTAGCGGCTTGTGGATTACTGCTAAGAATTTGTACCAATAATACAGTATCGGTATTACATCTAGGTCAGTGCCTTCGCCCGTTTCAAATATTCCATTGCTGTTGCTATCGTTGGGCGATAGCAACATGTCATTGGCGGGGCTTGCGTCTTGTGAGCCTTGCACTAAATTTATTCCATGTGTGTTTGG
>JAYSWI010000314.1:0-5210 GCA_043718125.1 Flavobacteriales bacterium | reverse complement strand
TATGAAGTGTGGCTCAAAACAAGCCAATACAAACCGATAGTAAACATCGAAAATCATGATACCATTGGTTTGCTTACAATGGATCGCAACGCTGACCTGGCAGGTGCGTGTACTACCAGCGGCATGGCCTACAAAATGCGTGGCAGAGTTGGCGACAGCCCAATAATAGGAGCTGGTTTGTACGTGGACAACGAGATAGGCGCAGCCACCAGCACTGGTTTGGGCGAGGCCGTTATTAAAATATGTGGTAGTTTCCTTGTAGTGGAATGTATGCGCAATGGAGCTACGCCACAAGAGGCATGTGAAGAAGCTGTAAAAAGAATACAGAAAAAAAACGCCAACTACAAGGACTTTCAAGTGGGTTTCTTGGCAGTGAATAAGGCCGGAGAAGTGGGGGCTTTTGCCATTCAAAAAGGTTTCACTTATGCCTTGCACAAAAACGGAGAAAACAAATTATTTTCATCAGCTTCATTATTGGCTTGAAAAAAAACCTGCTATTATTTAAACACCATTCTATAAAATATTGACCACCGTAAAACCCTACTCAACACAGCAAGAAAAGAAAGAACAAGTGGCAGCAATGTTCAACAACATTGCTCACAGTTATGATTTTCTCAATCATTTTTTTTCTTTGGGAATTGATGTGCTTTGGCGCAAAAAAGCAATACGTATTCTAAAAATAGAAAACCCAAAATTGGTGCTGGACATTGCAACCGGAACGGGCGACTTCGCGCTCGAAGCAGTTCGAATGAACCTCGATGCGGATAAAATAATTGGCATTGACATCAGCGAGGGAATGCTCGAAGAAGGAAGGAAAAAAATAGCCGCCAAAAATTTGAATTCGAAAATAGAAATGCAATTGGGCGACTCTGAAAATCTATTATTCGCTGACAATTATTTTGATGCTTATACCGTTGCATTTGGCGTTCGCAATTTTCAAAATTTGGAAAAGGGATTGACAGAAATGTTGCGCGTTCTTAAACCCAATGCATTGGGAATAATTCTGGAGTTTTCCAAACCAAAAAAATTCCCTATGAAACAAATTTTTAGTTTCTATTTCAAACGTGTGATGCCAACATTTGGCAAATTGGTTTCAAAGGACGCACGTGCATACACCTACTTGCCGGAAAGTGTGGATGCCTTTCCAAGTGGTGATGCGTTTTTAGCTATCATGAATAAAACCGGCTATCGCGACACCTCCTGCATTTCACTCACCGGTGGAATTGCAAGCATCTATTTAGGAAGAAAATGAAGGCTGAAGTTTTTCCATCATCCATTGGCGGAACAGTGCATGCGCCAGGAAGTAAGAGTATAGCGCAAAGGGTGGCGGTATGCGCCCTGTTGGCCAAGGGAGAGTCGGTTGTTACCAATTATCCCGATAGCAGTGACTGCTCTGCAGCCATCAACGTGATTCAAAACTTAGGAGCAATCGTTATCAATCGCAATGGTACATTACAAATAAAAGGTGGTTTTCCAAATGCTTTTCATGCTGGAATTCGAAATCCAAAAGACGAAATAAACTGTGGCGAATCAGGTCTTGCCGCAAGAATTTTTATGGCAGTGGCCGCATTGCATTCTACTATCATTTTGGTGCGTGGCGAAGGTTCACTTTTGACCCGCCCATTTCATGATTTAGAAAATGCGATCAAACAACTTGGTGGAAATGTTCAATCCAATAACGGACTGCTTCCTGCCGCAATAACAGGCCCCATGGTGGGCGGAAAAATTGAAATGGACGGTAGCATTTCATCGCAATTCATTACCGCTTTATTGCTATCACTTCCAAAGGCGATGAATGATTCTGAGTTGCAGGTGTCCAATGTGACAAGCATTCCATATATACAAACCACCATTGAAGTGATGCAAAAATTTGGAGTGGAAATCACACACGAAAATTTCAACTGCTTTCATATTCGAGGTGGTCAAAATTATCAAGCACAAAAAATGGACATACCAGGCGATTGGAGCAGTGCCGCTTTTCTTCTTGTTGCCGGGGCTTTGCGGGCCGATCAAAAATCGCTTATTGTCAACAATATTTCAACCGAAATAACTCAAGCCGATGCTGCAATATTGGAAGCACTGAAAATTGCAGGTGTTCAATTCCAACAGCACAAAAATCATGTTGAAGTTGCTGCGAGCAATATTCAAGCATTCGAATTTGACGCAACTAATTGCCCCGATTTGTTTCCTCCCTTAGTTGCATTGGCGGCTTTTGGAAATGGAGTTAGCACCATCTGCGGTGTCAAAAGATTGATTCATAAAGAGAGCAACAGAGCAAAAGTGTTGCAAGAAGAATTCGCAAAAGCAAACATCAGAATAGTGGTGCGCGAAAATGAGATGAAAATTTATCCAAGTGCCATTCGCCCAGCTATTATCAATGCACACAATGATCACCGCATTGCAATGGCTGCAGCTTTGTTGGGCATTGCCGGAGCCAAAATGACCATCAAAGGAGTGGAGTGCATGGCGAAATCGTATCCAAACTTTATGAAAGACTTACAACTCGCAGGAGCAAAAATTAACCTGTTCCAACCATCGCATGTTTGATGACAACAGCTACAAACAAAATTATTTGTACGATACTCTTTTGCTTTTTGGCATGTATAATATTTAGTTGTAAAGAAAAAAAGGGAGCACATTGGGCCATGCTGACAGCACCTCTTAGCGAATGGACGTGCATAACGCCTGCGAGGCAATTGGATAGTACAAAGTTGAAAACACCGTACACCGCAAGCGGAAAATGGGAAACATATTTTGATGACAGTGCTTTTTCGAATGTCCAAAAAATTTGTTTCTATGCCCCCGATATTCTGCTTTTTGAATTGGCACTAAATGGAAAAACCATTATTCAAAACGAGAATTACACCACGTGGCCTTCATCGTTCTCTTTGGATAGTATTTTTATTTATCCCATGACAATTGCGCTGCGACCTTATGTTATTGATGATGCACTTTTCGAGAAAAATTTGCAAAAGGGTCGCAACAAAATCACACTTCGCATCAAAGGAAAAAACGACCTTGAATTGGATGCTTCAAAATGTGCGATCTATATTTTTACAGATCGAGAAACAAAAATTCAAACATCGTTTTCAAATAATCAAGACCTTTTTTCGAATCCAAAATTGCCAACTGTGTATGTGAATTCCGATAATTATCAAATACCAAATGAACCAAAAGTTCGGGCAGCACTTGAACTTGTTTGTAACGATGAAAAGAACTGTCAGCAATTGAAACGCAACATTATCATTGAGGTGCGTGGCTTTTCTTCTTCCAGCTACGACAAGAAACAATTTTCATTTTCGGTTGAAAAGGATAGCACTAAAAAGGAAAAAATTGCAATGCTCGGTATGCGGCCCTCGCGCAAGTGGATATTGCAAGGGCCATATTCAGATCCTTCTCTCATTCGCAATTCTTTTGTGTATGAAATGTGGCGGCAAATGGGCTATTGGTCGGCACAGTCACGTTTTGTGGAGTTGGTTCTCAACGGAAATTATCAGGGCGTTTATCTAATAATGGAGAAAGTGGAAGTGAACAAATCGCGCTTGAATTTGATGGTGGACAGTCTAAGCAACAACACATTTCTCATTCAACTCAACAGAAGTAAAGAAGGCGATGATATCATAGCAAGTAACGATTTAAAATTTATCGTTTCTGATATTGCTGCGACAAAAAAAAATGCTGAGTACACAAGTAAACTAACCGAAAGTATAGAACAGTTGCAAATCGCTTTGAAGCATCCCACACTGTTTCCTGAAAAGATAGATGAGACCCAATTAGCAGACTTTATTTTGATACAAGAAATGGTGAAAAATGTGGATGCTTACAAAGTCAGCACCTACTTCTATAAGGATGATGACCGCATAGACCAACGACTGAAAGCAGGCCCTGTCTGGGATTTTGACCTGAGTATGGGCAGTTCGAACATTGGCCGTGGCGAAGTGCATGATGGCTGGATTTACAACACAGACAAGGCGATTCCTTTTTTCTTCCAGAACAAATTTGACGACCCTTCTTTCAAGATTGTTTTAAAAGATCGATATAAAAAATTGCGCGGTTCTATTTGGAATGACCTGAACATTGCGCACGTCATCGACTCTTTAGTGAGTGTTATTGGCAATGATGCCATTGCAAGAAATTTTAGTCGATTTCAAATTTTGGGCAAGGAAAAATTTCTAAACCAAGCGAATATTTCTAAAACATACGATGAAGAAATAGCAAAAATGAAAACATGGCTTCACAGAAGATTAAACTGGCTGGATGAATACTTCGGTGTTCAAACAACAATTGGTGGGCATGTTCATTAACCTTACATACAAATAACTTCGCTTGGAATAGATAGCACTTTTGAATCAAAATGGAACGCAACTAATTACAAAATTTTATGCAATTCACAGCATCACAAATAGCAACCATGCTCGATGGAACAGTAGAGGGAGCAGCCGAAGCAACTGTAAACAACCTTTCGAAAATTGAAGAAGGAAAGCCAGGCACACTCACCTTTTTGGCCAATCCAAAATATGTGGAGCACATCTACACCACTGGTGCCAGCGTAGCGATAGTTGGCAATGATTTCGTTGCGGAAAAGGAACTTCCATCAACCCTTACACTCATTCGTGTGGCAGACGCATATAGCAGTTTCACAAAACTTCTGGAAGCATACAATCAATTTCGACAACCAAAAGCAGTAGTGGATATTCAATCAAAAATTTCGGATTCTGCGCAGCTTGGTAGCGATATTTATGTTGGTGCTTTCTCATACATTGGCGAGAATTGCAAACTTGCGAATGGTGTAAAAATTTATCCCGGCTGCTACGTTGGCGATAATGTAAGTATTGGAAAAAACACTACCCTTTTTGCCGGAGTTCGCATCTATGCCGATTGCGTTATTGGAGTTTCTTGCACGTTGCACAGCGGTGTTATCATCGGGGGCGATGGCTTTGGATTTGCACCAAACAGCGAAAATAACTACAACAAAGTGCCTCAAATAGGAAATGTAATTCTTGAAGATCATGTAGAAGTGGGCAGCAATACCACCATTGATAGAGCCACGCTTGGCAGCACCATCATTCGCAAGGGAGTGAAACTGGACAACCTGATACAAATAGCGCACAATGTGGATATTGGCGAAAACACGGTGATAGCAGCCCAAACAGGCATTGCGGGTTCAACCCACATAGGAAAAAATTGCATGATTGGCGGACAAGTAGGCA
>JAYSWI010000313.1:0-5236 GCA_043718125.1 Flavobacteriales bacterium | reverse complement strand
GCTTATCTCTTGCGCTATGGTGCGAAAGGCTTGCTTCAACCCAGGCATATAGCGCTCGCCATGCACCCAATGGAAGAAGTCGTTGTCCACAAAATTGCTGATGTTGTATTGATGAAAGATGGTGCCGTCCAATATTCCATGCATGTCATCATCCGCTATATAATCATCATTACTCACCACGCTGTATGCAATCATTTTGGCAAACACGCTCAGGTAAGTATGTATCACAAATGCACTATCGGTAGCATGGTAACTTCCATAAGCAATGCTCAGAAATTTTTTCCATTGCTCGAAGCTCACCTGCACTTCGCCATATTTCTTGGCATCTTGAAACACGCTCTTTATCTGCCGAAATCCTTCTATAAAAACAGCGCTGTTGTATCCAAAAGCATCCTCAACGCTTTTGAGTGTAGCGCGTTGTTTTGTTTCTTTAAACAAGAAGCGGTCTATCCAGAAATAGAAATCTTCTGCATTGTTTTCATTGAGTGTAAATGATGCATCTGGTACCTCGTTCAGTTTCAATTCAGCTTCTTTCACAGTGTCCAATTCTTCCAATTGCGACACATCGGGTGCTACTACTTTCCAAGTGATAAAGTCAGAAGCAATGAGTGTGAAGTCATATTTTTTATGTGTTCTATACTCGCCTAGCATGTATCCCGCTAACTGTTCCTTGGCGTGTTTGTAGCTGGCTTTCAAATCATTTTCAAACTCAATGATGATGTTGTTGTACATGGTGTCCGCACTGCCACGGTGCAGTTTGTCTTTGCGCGGAATGTTCAGTATAGTTTTTTCTGAACCTGCTGTGATAGCATCTATCACCACACCCACCTCAGGCAGATGTCCGTAGAGTCGATGAAGCAAGTCTTTGAATACTTCCTTTTTCGCAAACTCTTTACTTGCCTTCTTTACCTTGGATAGATATTCGAGTATATATTTTTCTTGGACTTTTGTCATTGCAAGTCTTTGGTGGCGAAGATGTGTTTATCTGCCAATAAATACTTTTATATGTAGGTAATTTATTATGCACAATCAATGTTGGTCATAAACGAAAACCGCCCCGTTGATGGGGCGGTTTTCAAATTAGTCGTTCATTTTTATAATGAATCTAGGTGCTTCTGCATAACAGACTGCTGTTGCTGAAGTGTTGCAATTTGCTTTTTCAAATTCGCAATTTGATTCTTCAAATTGGTTTTAAAAGCATCATTGTTTTTGTTCATTGAATCTGCACGTTGGTTTCCCATGTGATTTTAAATTGTTTAGAAAATCTACCTCCGTGTAACGCCCATTGGTATCTGCGCTTTTCGAAAAGTGTAAACATTCTATCATATAGCAAGTTGTTTCCTTTTCGTATAACAACCCACATGCCATGAACCCAACTAACGCATACGCAATTTGCGAACACGCTAATGCCCTCATCCTTTTCACTACTGTACATCTATTATTTTTATTTTGCGCCCATGCCTCAAAAAGAATACACCTTCTTCGAAAATGTATGTGATGTGGTGCGGCTGATACCTGCGGCCCGTGTTACCAACTATGGTGCTATTGCAAAATATCTTGGAACGGGTCATGACGCCTAGTATGAATGATACCATTTGATTGATAGTAGCCTACTTACTTAGGTTTGAACAATGAAGAAAATCAAAGACAAGGGATATCTTTTATTTATATCACAACTAAAGGAGAACATACTTGAAAGCAGATACCGTGCAGCAGGTGCTGCCAATGCTGAATTGGTATTGCTGTATTACAACATCGGCAAAATGCTTTCAGAAAAAATTGAAACCAACCAATGGGGCGCACGTGTCATAGTGCGTATTTCTGATGACTTACAAAAAGAGCTGCCCGGATTGCGCGGATTTTCTGTAGATAATTTGAAGAAAATGCGGGTACTTTTTGAGGCATATCCGCTAATTGGTGCGACACTGTCGCACCAATTGCAGAATGCTTCGAAAGACTTGCCAGTAAAGGCTTCTGGCTCTCTAAATAAAAAGTCAAAAGAGGCCATTTCAATTAGTGCGACACTGTCGCACCAATTGGAAGAAAAAGCCATGCTGAAATACTTTTTCGGTTTGTCATTTTCACATCACTATCTCATTGCTTCACAATTACCGAAAGCAGAAGATCGTTGGTTCTATATAAAGGAGGCTGTAGCAAATACATGGAGTTATCGTGTATTGGAACACCACATAGAAAGCAACTATCATAAACGGAAAGGCAAACTACAGAGCAACTTCGACAAAGTGCTGCCTGCAAAAATGCGCAACAAGGCAATGAGTGCTTTTAAGGATGAATACCTGCTTGACTTTATCAACATTGGTGACAATGATGATGAGCGCGTTTTGGAACAAGAGATAGTACACAATGTGAAAGAATTTATTATGCGGCTTGGCAATGGTTTTTCATTCATAGGCAATCAACACAGAATAGTGGTAGATGAGGAGGAGTCATTTGTGGACCTCCTGTTCTACAACCGCATTTTGCAATGTCTTGTAGCGTTCGATTTGAAACGAGGAAAATTCAAACCCGAACATGCTGGCAAGATGAATTATTACCTGAATGCCATTGATGATCTTGTTCGGCTTGAGCATGAAAATCCGAGCATAGGCATCATACTTTGCAAAGAGAAAAAGAATGCAATTGTGGAGTATGCATTTCGGGATATGAAAAAAGCAATGGGTGTTGCTACTTACAAATTCACAACCGACCTGCCTAAGAAAATGCGTGGTATTTTGCCAGATGTAGAACAACTGAAAAGACTACTCAAATGAGTTGTCTGATGTCCATGTCAGCTTGAAATGAATTGATTCAAGAAATTACTTTTCACCCCATGCCCCAAAAGGAATACACCTTCTTCGAAAATGTATATGATGTGGTGCGGCTGATACCTGCGGGCCGTGTTACCAACTATGGTGCTATTGCAAAATATCTGGGCACCGGCCTCAGCAGCCGCATGGTAGGCTGGGCAATGAATGCAGCACATGCTAAAGATGATGTGCCTGCGCACCGTGTAGTGAACAGAATAGGATTGCTCACCGGCAAAATGCACTTCGCCACACCAACGCTGATGCAAGCGCTGCTGGAGAAAGAAGACGTGAAAGTGGTAAACGATAAAGTTGTGGACTTCAAAGAAATCTATTGGAATCCGATGCTAGAGTTGAATCCCTGAACGTGATATTCCGGTTGGTAAACAAAATAGAAGATCGGTTTTTTTATTGCCAACTTTCACATTACAACCAAAGTACTTTGGCCACATATAAAAGTCTATGAAAATAAAAATTACGCATCAATGGTCGCAGATTTTTGCGATTGTTTTTCTTGTTTCACTTACGCTATGTTCAGTTCGAAATGCTCGCGCTCAATGTTGTGATTACACATTGATAATGAACGACAGCTACGGTGATGGTTGGAATGGCGGCAGTCTTGAAGTGCTTGTGAATAGTGTTTCCATAGGCACGTTCAATGCAGAACAATATCAAAGTAACGCCACATTCGAAATATGTAATGGCGATGACTTAGAGCTTATTTATACAGAAGGTGACTTTGAAGATGAAAATACTTATCAGTTGATTGACCCTGTTTGGAATGTTGTTTTTTCTGATGGGCCAACTCCACAAACGGAGTCAGTTTTTATCGGTACAGGTGATTGCAATGCTGCACCTTCACCCGGTCACTTTCCCTGCAATGCGATACCGATGATTATCACAGAATGTATAGAAGGTGACAACACCAATTTCGGAACCTCTGGTCTCAATCCAGGCTGCGCAAATTTTGTGGGTGGCGATATTTGGTTTGCCCTACAAGTGCCGCCTTCGGGCAACATTAGTTTGGCTACAAGCAATGGTGGACTTGGCGATACGGGCCTAGCCGTTTGGGCGGGTGAAGACTGCACCAGCTTAAACTCAATAGGGTGTGATGATGATGCGGGTCCGGATTATTATTCTCTCCTTTTTCTTTTTGACCTCACTCCAGGTGCTACCATTTATATCGAAATATTTGGCTATGGTGGTGGTCAAGGTTTTTTCCAGTTGTGCGCTACTGATCTTGGCAGTGTTGTGTTCGAAAATTCCGAATTGCCCATAGTGATGATCAATACTTTGGAACAAGAAATAGAGAGCAATAACAAGATAAACGCTTTGATGGAAATCAAATACAATGGCCTGGGAAATCTTACTTATGTCAATGATGTAGCTAACATTTACAGCGGTGGCATTGGGATCGAAATAAGAGGTGCTACTTCGGCAGGCTATCCGCAACCTGCTTATGGCTTTGAAACGCGCAATGAGTTGGGCGAAAACAACAACGTTTCGTTGCTTGGAATGCCTGAGGAAAACGATTGGGTTTTGTTGTCCAATTTCAATGATTTGTCACTGATAAGAAATACACTTTCATACAAACTCTTTGGCGAAATGGGCCACTACAGCGTTCGCACAAGTCTTTGCGAAGTGCTGATTGACAGCTCTTACAAAGGCATCTATGTTTTTGGCGAGAAAATAAAACCCGACAATGGAAGGGTGGACATTGCTAAACTTACTGCAACCGAAAATGCCGGTGACTCTTTGACAGGAGGATACATTCTTCAACAAAATTATTGGGATGGTAGCAACAGTTTCGAATCGAACTATTCGCCTATTGACCATCCAGATTTTGATGTCCATTTTGTGTACGAATATCCCAAACCTGATGTGATAACACCACAACAAAAAACATACATTGCATCCTACATAGATAGCCTTGAAGGGGCATTGTATAGCACTGCCTTCATGGACAGTGCAAGTGGTTATAGAAACTACCTGAGTGTTCAATCCTTCATCGATTATTTTATAGTGAATGAATTTGCACGAAGCAATGATGGATTTAAAAAGAGTGTTTTTTTTCATAAAGACAAAACCTCGAATGGCGGCAAACTGAAAGCCGGGCCGGTGTGGGACTTCGACTGGGCATACAAAAACTTAGCAACCTGCGACATTTTTGACAACACCGATGGCGCTGGTTGGGCCCACCATATCAATGATTGTTTTACCGATAATTATTCTACAGGTTGGTATATACGCCTGCTTCAAGACAGCACCTTTGCCAACCAATTGCGCTGCACGTATGAAGAATACCGCACTAATATTCTTGACACCGTTTCTCTTTTTGCTTACATGGATAGCGTGCATGGTTTGGTTCAGAATGCACAAGCAAGGCATTTTCAAAGATGGCCCATATTGGGCCAAAGTGTAGCATCACCCGA
>JAYSWI010000312.1:0-5265 GCA_043718125.1 Flavobacteriales bacterium | reverse complement strand
TACGTTTATTGATGATAATAAACGTTTACGTTTATTGATGATGATAAACGTTTACGTTTATTGATGATAATAAACGTTCACGTTTATTGACGATGATAAACGTTCACGTTTATTGATGATAATAAACGTTCACGTTTATTGATGATGATGAACGTTCACGTTTATTGAATATTGATAGAACGTTTATTAATGAACGTAAACGTTCATTGATGATGGTGCTTGCGCACCATCATTGGCGGACAGGTCAGAGACCTGTCCCTACCATTGCGAAAAAAAATCCTGATTTATTGAAAAAAAACATCGTTATCATATTGGTGGTTTTATTTGCGGTAATCGGTTTGTTTATGGTTTTCTATTTCTTCGAACCAACTGCAGATTCGTTTTATCCCAAATGTCCTTTTCATTCACTTACGGGTTTGCAATGTCCTGGTTGTGGCACTTTGCGTGGTCTTCATGCATTGTCACATGGCCATTTGATCGAGGCATTTCGTTTAAATGCACTTATGGTTATAGCACTGCTGATAGCGGCTTTAGGTGGTTTGATTGAATTCAAACTAATAAGCAAATCATCTTCATTGAATTTTTGTTTCCAAAGAATAATTAGATGGAGATATGTTGCTGTTGTAACTGTGATTTGGTGGGTATTACGTAATTTAATTGGATGCTAGGTCATTTGAGTGTTTTCAATTTCGTGCTGATGTTAGTTACTTTCAATCACTTGTCGATAACCTATGTTATCCAATCACATTCTAAAACAAGAAACCGCTATCATTGTCTCGATAATTAATATTCAAATTTCCTTTAACAATTTAAATTTTAATCGCATGAGTGAAACAACTACAAACCCAGGCAAAGGCATGGGAGTTTTCGGATTCGTATTGTCATTAGTGGCAATCATTGGTTACTTTATCGTTGGTGGTATTGCTACTGTTCAAGCTGTTGCTGGCAAGGGTGGTGGCGGAACAACAATGATCATTTGGATAGTGCTATGCCTTCTTGCATTAGGACTTTCTTTTATGGGCTTTCGTAAGTCTGCAGCAGCGGGTGCCAAAAAGGGCCTTGCTATAGCAGGTATCGTTATTAGTGCTGTGGCATTAGTACTTTCTATTCTTGCCTATGTTGGCTTGAGCAAAGTATCTGAAATGCCAGAGATGCAAGAATTGCGTGATAAAACACACGAGGCAATTGAGAATGCACATTGATTGATTTTAAATCAGAAATTAAAAAAGCCGTCTTTGTTGACGGCTTTTTTGTTGTTGGTATTATTTACTAGAATCATTATTCTAATATGAAATCGACCAGAAGGTTTTCACCAAATTTCTATCGAATAAGTGCAGCCACAGTAAATTTTTTATATTGATATAGTATTTATCAGAAGAGTTTATCCTCAATCAATTTCAAATTTTTATTTACGAAGAACATATCGGGTTCGTGTTTAACTGCTCTTGCTCTTATTTCATAATGTGGGTCATCAACATTACTTGAATCAAAGAGAATAAGCCCAAGTCCAAATTGTCTGCAAAGTGTATCAAGTCGAGTGATGTCGTCAAGTTGAGAATCGTTTGGAACAATGATGTATGATTTATGAGAAAATATTTTGGAAGCACATGCTTGTCCAAACGCTGTGATAAGTCCGTTTGTGTCAATCTTAATTTCTCCCGAAACAATTTCAGTTTGAAATTGCAGAATGTCGCTGTGCTTTGATTTTCTAATTCCAATAACATCAGGCGTTCCCCATTTGTCACGAAAAATGTTTCCGCCAAGTTCAATAGCGTTTGTGCATTCTTCAAGTTCGTTTACTAAATAGTCAGCGAATGATTTGTAAAAATATTCTTCTTTAATGGTCTTTGCTCTTTTCGTTTTTTTTGTTGGCGGTTGTTGGTCCGGTTGTGTTGTAATGTTCTCTCTATACTTTGTCAACCGAAAAATTCCTCGGTCTGGTTTGTAAACTTTGTCTGGATACTGAATATCTAAATCCCAAGTCGCACCGCTAATAGTGTTCTTGTTAAAGTCACCATTCTCAAGAATTTTTCTTGACAACTCCGAATAACGAAGTCCGGCTGATTTGTCATCCAAAACTTCAAAAGCGATTTTTCTAATTTGACCTGTTATTGTTGATGTCATATTTATTTAGTTGTTGTTTTTGTTCGTTCGTTTTATGCGGTCTGTTCAAAGTTAGTATTGCCAACATTGATTGCTGATAGAATACAAGCATAAGTGTAAGATTATTTCTTGGCATAAAAGGGCAATCAGACGGCTATCAGTTCCAATCCCTTTTAAATAAATTTTGTTATTGAAATGCTTTCGGTTCGGTGAACAAGGCTTTCAGTTCTGTGGCTTCTTCTGGCTTCATTTTTCCGGCCAGTATCAATCTCAATTGCCGCCTTCTCAAAGCTCCTTCAAATCTGCGTTTTTCTTCTTCGTTCTCAGGCACCACCTCTGGCACATTGATGGGCGATCCCAATTGGTCCACAGCTACAAAAGTGTATATGGCTTCGTTACATTTTGTAAGTTTCCCTGTGGTGTTGTGCTCTACAAACACTTCCATATAGACTTCCATGCTTGAAGAAAATGAACGAGAAACTTTGGCTTCGATGGTGACAATATCGCCCAACTTTATAGGATGTTGAAACGATACGTTGTTTACAGCGGCTGTCACTACAATGCGCTTGCAAGTGCGATGGGCACTAATAGCACTGATGATGTCCATCCAATTCAAAAGCTGACCGCCCATTAGATTTCCAAGCAGATTTGTATTTTCAGGCAACACCAAATGTGTGGAGATTGCAATAGTTTCTTTAGCGAATACTTTTTGATTTGACATTTTTTTTATTGTAATTTTATTTTGTAAGTCTGCAAAGAAAATGGATTGGTGTTATGCCATTTACAATTATGGTATAATCCAATTTTACTGAAAGCCTCACTTGTGTTTTCAACTGTATTGTGAAATTGGTTGGCCCAATTCATAAATGCAAATAGAATTGAACAGCATTTTCGGAATTTTCTTTTTTCTATTTTATAATTATCTCATCCATAAAAATCCACGGCTTACCTCCCGCACCCAAATGCCATGATGGTATGGCATCAAATGCAGGCTTCAAAACCACTTTTATATAGCGGCCTGATGCGCGCAGGTTTTTGGTGAACTCCTTGGTTTTTGGTGTTTCGTCATTTTGCAGTTGTTCTGTTTGAATGGTGCTGGCACTTGCAAAAGTTTTTCCATCGTGCGAAATAAAAATTTGAATTTCAGACGGAAACCAAATCCACGATTTTATTTCTTCAAGACACGAGATTGAAATAGTTATGATGGCTTGTTCTTTTCCTAAATCAATTATAGTTTCTACATTTTGCCCCTGCCAGCCTTGCCATGCACCTACACGAAAGTCGCTGCTGCCGCGTATTCCATCTATCAATGCTTCGTTGCCGCCTGCGTGGTATTGGTTGCTGAATGGAGTGAGAGATAGAACTGTTACATCGTTTTTTCTTTTGTGCAGCAACGCTGTTTCCTTTTTGCTTCTATACTTTTCTTTCTTTACTGAAAAAGATTCAATTCGCGATTCATGGCCTATTTCAAATTGTCCATTTCCAACACACTTATGATTTTGTGAAAGTTGACCATCCCGAAAAATATTTGTCATGATGGAAACAGAAGTATCAGCACAAAAAACTTTGATGTTGGCAGATTCCGTAAACGAAGTCTGCGGCCCTTGAATGATAGGCAATGGAAGCACAAGGTAGTCACTCACTTTGCTCTGCGGTCTTTCATTCACCTTCACTTCATGTCCGCCAAGTATGTATTTGTGATCAGCTTGAAGGTTTGGATTGAAGCTCACAAACTCTGGTTTGCCCGGGCACAACGAATACAAATTGTTTTTCGCTAGCACATACCACGCACTCATCTGCCCACAGTCTTCATTTCCGCACAAACCATCAGGTGTGTTGTGATATTGCTCTTTCATTATCTGCGTCACTTTTTTGTAAGAAGCATAGCATGATGGCTCGTAGCATGTAGTACCATAGTTGTACAAGAATGCAGTGTGATGACTCGGTTCATTGCCATGCGCATACTGTCCAATCAGCCCCGTTATGTCCGATTGTTCGCGCCCGGTAGTTTCTGTTTTTGCATTGAACAATTCATCTACACGATTGAAAAATGTCTCTTTTCCTCCAACATATTCAATCAGCGTTTCAATGTCATGAGGCACGAAGTAGGCATATTGCCAAGCATTGGCTTCGGTGTAGTTGAAGTCCACTTGATATGGATCGAAAGGCTCAGGAAATCCGCCATTCCTTCTTGGTCTCATAAATTTGGTATCCGGATCAAAAAGGTTCTTCCAGTTTTGTGAGCGCTCAATGAAGCGCTTGTAAATGGCTTCATCACCTTGTGCTTTTGCGAATTGTGCAATGCACCAATCATCATAAGCAAACTCCAAAGTTTTTGAAACACTCTCGCTGAATTTATCTGCGGGTACATAGCCCAATTGTTCATAGAGTTTCTTTTCTTCTTGCGGGCCGCTTGCACTTGCGACCATAGCTTCCAAAGCAAGCCTGTGATCGAAATTGGTGATGCCGCGCATGTAGGCATCCACGATGACAGGCACGCTGTGATAGCCAATCATGCAATAGGTTTCGTTGCCTGCAAGCTCCCACACTGGCAGTTCGCCTCGCTCTTTATACATCTCCAAAAAAGTGACTATCCAGTCGCGCGTTCGTTCCGGTTCTAACTCAGACATCAGCGGGTGGTATGCGCGAAACGTGTCCCACAAACTGAACACAGTGTATCGTGTGTAGCCTTCAGCCAGATGTATTTTTTTGTCCATGCCACGGTATCGATGGTCCACATCGCTCCACACATTAGGAACAGTATAGCAGTGATACAACGCAGTGTAATACTTCGCCAACTCGTCAGCGTTGGTTTCTTTTATTGGTGCTTTTGCAAGGCATGATTCCCATTTTGTTCTTGCATCGGAACGATACTTTTCAAAATTCCAATGTGGTGCTTCGTGATACAAATTGGTAGCAGCGCCATCTACATCCACACCACTAATTCCAACCTTCACCATCACTTCATCGGTTACATCAAATTTGAAAGAGAACACTTGTACTTGTTCCATCACGGTATTCATCTTTCCGCTTGAGTCAGCCTCTTGATACATGATGTCGAGCTGCGTAAAATCTCTAAAGGGTTTGCTGAAAACTGCATAGAAATAGCAGTGCTGTTCCTGCGCCCAGCCTTTGCTTACGCGATAGCCATAAATGGCTGTG
>JAYSWI010000311.1:0-1846 GCA_043718125.1 Flavobacteriales bacterium | reverse complement strand
AAAACAGCGGAAATTTATGGACAACCAATGCTACCACTTCTGATATTGTGGTGACATCATCCGGTACATATAGTTTAGAATATACAGATAGTAACGGTTGTGTTGCAGCATCAAACGACATAACAATTTCAGTTAGCGATTCACCGGTTCCTACCCTCAATGCTGGCGGTTCCACCGTTTTTTGTGAAGGTGAATCTGTAATTCTTACGGCTTCACAATCGGACACTTACCAGTGGAGTATTAACGGACAAAATGTGGACAATGCCACTGGCCAAACCTTGGAAGCCACCGCCTCCGGTGCTTACACTGTAACAGTTACCAATGCTGAACAATGCGATGGCGTTGGCACTTCCTCGCTTGTTTTTGTAGTAGTAAATCAGACACCAACGGCAAACTTTGATTTCGATTTCATCTTTGGAGGTTATACCTATGAGTTCAACAACAACTCTACAAGTGCAACTTCTTATGTGTGGAATTTTGGTGATGGTCAAACCAGCACTGATGCCAACCCAACGTTTACTTTCACCACAAGTGGCCCGCATACAGTAATTCTTACTGCCTCCAACTTTAATTGTGAAGACGTATATGAATTTACTATATCCAGTGTAAATGTTGATGAGAATGAATTGGTGCAAAACATACAATTATTTCCTAATCCAACAAATGCTGAAACCACGCTAAATGTGCAAATGAATGCTAGCAACAACATTGCTCTCAGCATCTATGATTTGGCTGGCAAACAGATACACACTCAAAGATTTTTCAATGTATCGGGCAATCAAAATGTTGTAATTCCAGCAGATGAATTTGCTGCCGGAGCTTATGTGATTCTCGTGCAGATTGCTGACTATACGAAAGCAATTCAACTGATGAAAAAATAGGTTTTTGTCTTTTTCATTTCAAAAAAAGTAAAAGGCTCTTGCTGTTTAGCAAGGGCTTTTTCGATTACAAAAATCTCTAGTCATCAGTGCGATATGGAACTATTCCAATGACGTTGCATCATGAAATTTTCTATTCCACCACGTGAGTCCATGTAGACTTTTTTTTTAGAAAATTTTTTGCCTTTTGAAACCATGAAGCACAAAATTTCAATAAAAATATTACTCAATAAAAGCCTCTTTTTGAATAGCAGATCGAGCACTTCTAGCATCCACGAAAAAAATAAGTCGTATGCTGAAACTGTTGTTTTTTAATTGCTGAAAAGTAAAATCCATGTCATCGAGTAAAGAAGGAGCAATGGTTGCACCCTCGCTTTCCACTGCGTGTTTCCAAACCACATTCAACTCAGATCCCATGCTGAATATCCATTTGTAAACCATGTCCACGGTGAAGGTATTGAAACTGCGATTGTCGGCATTGGAATCCGAAAGATTGAGGTATCCATCATCCTGCAGATTGTAAAATTCTTTGTAGCTGCTATAGCCCCAATAGTGGCGAAGACGTGTGTTCAAATTCATCCAAGGGCCGAATGCGTATTGCACATTCATTACATTGGTATGTGAAATGACATTGCGTTTTCCGAACAAAGGAATCTGCTTGTTTTCGTCCTGCCAGCCCGCAAAACCAATATCGTTGATGTGACTTTGAAAACTATAAACATAAGTTACAAAGAGGTGATCATTAAATCTAAAACGAGGTGCAAGCCTCCAGTAATAACTGTATCGATCCTTGTTTTCAAAATTGCCATATCCCGAGCCTAAGTCTAATGCGAAGGCTTTGCGGTAGTCGGTACTTATCCAACCACCAATTGCATGGCTGGCGTTGGTGCGGAAAACTTTTCCTGCTATTCTTGGTTCGAAAAAATCATAACCCCTCAAAGGGCTTGCATCATAGCTCAATTCGAAGG
>JAYSWI010000032.1:0-2849 GCA_043718125.1 Flavobacteriales bacterium | reverse complement strand
TTAGGTGACTACGACATACTCGGTTTTTTTAATGGCAGCACTTCGGAAGGCCCTGTAATTGCGCTTTCCGGCATTTTGCAACCTGGCGATACTTACGTTATTGCCAACACCTTATCTGACAATAATTTGTTGGCTTTGGCCGACATAACGGGTGGCATAGCTACTTTTAATGGTGATGACGCTTTGGTTTTAAATCACAATCAAATAGCTGTTGATGTTATCGGAGTGGTTGGTTTCGATCCGGGCACTTCTTGGAATTTCGGAACGGGTAGCACCGCAGAAAAAACCCTTGTTCGCAAACCTGAAGTGAATGCTCCAACTACCAATTGGATACAGTCGCAAGGTCAGTGGTTGGTTTTTGCTACAGATGATATCACCAACATTGGAACCCATAGTGCGCTGCCTTGTTCAGACTTGGCTTTTGTTGGTTTCGAATCAACAGCCATTTCAGTGCAAGAAAATGTGGGTACTGTATATGTGACCGTACAAGCCTTTAATGTAACTACTGCTTTTGATGTTGTAATAGATATTTCATCCTCCAACGCAACAATTGTCGAAGACTTTCAAAACGTATTTCCATTGACGCTAACATTTGATGCTGACAACAGCATTCAAACTTTCAGCGTGGGCATAGTGGATGATGAAATTTTAGAAGCAACTGAATACTTCACAATGATGTTGGTGGCCGACAGCGAAGTGGCAATCACCTTAAACGAAACGGAAACCGTTAGCATAGAACCAAGCGATCAAACATATCCCAATTATAGCATAGCATTAGTTAGGGATGACAGCAACAACAACGGATTGGCTGATAGTCTTGGTGTTTTTTGCACGCTGGCTGGTGTTGTTCACGGTATCAATTTTAATGGTGCAGGACTTCATTTTACACTTATAGAAAATGGTGCTGGTATAAAAGTTTTTGATCCGGATGATAATTTCAGTTACGTTGTAGCAGATGGCGACAGCATCCACACGCAAGGCTACGTAACGCAGTTCATGGGCATGACAGAGTTTTACCCCGCTTCCATTGCGTACATGGATGGGGGACATCCACTTGAAAATATTACGGCACTTAGTGGCCCAATGACGGAGGCCAACGAAAGTCATTTGGTAAGTTTGTCGTGTGTTGAACTTGTGGATGAATCGCAATGGACCAACCTCACAAATGGGTTTAATGTGGACGTAACTGATGGCACAGAAACTTGGACCCTTCGTATAGATTTGGATACAGACATATACGGAGAAGATGCGCCCACCGGCCATTTCAGCGTTGCTGGTATCGGTGCGCAATTTGACACCACAGGCGCTCCATTCGATGAGGGTTATCATTTTTGGCCACGTTCGCTTCTCGATATTTATGACGAAGTATCTGCAAGTTTTGTTCAATTTCCAACTTTGCAATACGGAAACGATGGAGTTACTATTAGTTTCTTGAACACCAGCGAAGGCGCAGTAAATTACAATTGGGATTTTGGCGATGAAACAACAAGTGATGAACAATTTCCGAATAAATTTTACACTTATGATTTCTTGGGGCCGCTGTCCGAACTAACCATTACACTCACTGTTGACGATGGTGCAGGTTGTTTCGACACATTTAGCTACACTGTAGATGTTGAATTTGTTGGGGTAGAAGAATTGACAAAAAACGAGGTGAAACTTTATCCAAATCCTGCTACCAATATATTGAACATTTCTTCCGATGAAATAATCGAAACCATACGTATTAGTGATGCTACAGGCCGCATCATTTTGGATGAAGCCAACATTATGTCTCTAACAAAATCTTTAAACGTAGAAGGCTTTGCATCCGGAATTTATCAAGTAAATGTGGAAACAAATTCTGAAAATAGGATACTAAAACTCATTAAGAAATAGCACAACGACAAACCGACTGAAAAGCCATTGAACGAATTCGTTTGATGGCTTTTTCATTTTGAACGCAATGCACATTCTACCTTCGCGCTGTTTATTTTACTCTTATGAATAAGAACAAATATTTCAAAACATTCATCAATTATTTGCTGAACGGACTGGTGATAACACTCCCGGTTTTTGGTACGCTATACATCATCTACCACTTGTTGAAATGGCTGGATGGCATAGTGCCACGCCTTTGGTACAGTCAGGCAGAACTCGTCAATCGTTCCGATAAATTTTCGGGCTGGGGCATTGTTGTATTGATCGGAGTGCTTTTCGTGATGGGTTGGCTTGGCAGCGTTTTTATCAATGACAGGCTGAAAGGTTGGTTCGAAAAAATATTGGATCGCATTCCCGGTGTCAACAATGTATATCACACCATCAGCGATTTGCTTGGGGCCTTTGTAGGCAACAAGAAAAAATTTAACCAACCTGTTTTGGTAAAAGTGAGCCAAGACTTGGACATGGAAATGGTAGGTTTTGTGACCGATACTGACTTACTCGAACTAGGAAATATAGAAGGCAAGGTGGCTGTTTATTTTCCCATGAGTTACAGTTTTTCGGGTCACATGTTGATTGTGCCAATCAAAAATCTAACACCCATAGCCGGCAATCCGATGGATGTTTTGAAATACACCATGAGCGGTGGTGTCGTGGAATTTAATCCGGAAGATGACAAGGGAAAGGAGAAGTAGTATAGTGCTGCTTCATATCACGGTTTTCATCTGGGGCTTCACCGGAATACTTGGAAAGGAAATATCGCTTGGTGCATTTTCGCTAGTCTGGTGGCGGGTTTTAATCGCTGCGATGTCCATAGCAATTTTTGCTTTATTGTTCAACAAAAAAGTAGCTGCTACTAAAAATGAACTACTTCAATTTGCTGGTGTTGGTTTGTTGACTGCCGCACATTGGTTGTGTTTTTTCGGAAG
>JAYSWI010000310.1:0-1851 GCA_043718125.1 Flavobacteriales bacterium | reverse complement strand
TGTAAACTGCGAAAGAATCAGATCACCAAATTATTAACGTATCATACGCTGATTGTCATCCAAAAAACAGTCAATAAATTCAACACACCAAAAATTCGGAATCCTTAAAAATAGAATGTGATTGACCCAATTATTTTTGGACTTGGATACAATTGAAATTAACAGACCCTTGAATTACACATTACTTTGAACTTCTATTTCATTCATCACTTTTTTTGTTCTCCAATCACAATTGCACCCGTCTTTTGCGAACTCAAAAAAATAAAGATGATGAAATCAATTTTAGTTGGCGCGTTTGTGTTTCTCACATATTTAATGCACGCACAAAGTGCTGAATATTTTCAGCAAGAAGTGAATTACAAAATTGATGTGACTTTGGATGACAAAACGCATGTTTTGACAGGCTTCATCGAGTTTGAATACATCAATAACAGTCCTGATACGTTACAAGAATTGTTCATTCATTTATGGCCCAATGCCTACAAAAATGCAAAGTCCGCTATGGCAAAACAGAGCATGAAAGGAGGGAACTATTTTATGCTTTGGGCTGCGCAAAAAGACAAAGGCTTTATCGATTCGATCAACTTTAAAGTGAACGATAAAAAGGCGGATTGGCAGTACTTTGAAAACTATGAAGACATCGCAATAATTTTTTTATCAGAGCCACTTTTAGCTGGCAAATCACTATCTGTATCCACACCATTTAAAGTAATACTACCGAGCGGAAGTATTTCAAGACTTGGTCACATTGGCGAGAGTTATCAAATAACACAATGGTATCCGAAGCCGGCAGTGTATGATTTGGATGGTTGGCATGAGATGCCCTACCTCACACAGGGCGAATTTTATTCGGAGTTTGGTAGCTACGATGTGCACATCACGCTGCCCGAAAATTATGTGGTGGGAGCAACGGGTGATTTGCAAAACGAAAAAGAAATCCAATGGATGAACGACCTTTCGCTGGTGCCGTTGCCAGAACAGAAAGACAAAAACACGAAATCAAAAGGCGACAATAAAAATGACATTTTTCCTCCTTCATCTTCTACTCAAAAAACATTGCATTACACTCAGAAAAATGTACACGACTTCGGGTGGTTTGCGGACAAACGTTGGATAGTGCGCAAAGGAGAAATGGAACTGCCTCACTCAAAAAACAAGGTGACTACTTGGGCATTGTTCACACCACAGAATGCGGAAGTATGGGAAAAATCAGGCATTAAATCCATCAATGATGGTTTGTATTATTACTCACTTTGGAGTGGCGATTATCCATACAAGCAATGCACCGCAGTGGATGGAACCATAAGCGCAGGCGGTGGTATGGAATATCCAAACGTGACTGTTATTGGCAATTCGGAAAATGTGCAATCTCTCGCTACTGTTATTGTGCACGAGGTTGGCCACAATTGGTTCTATGGTATTCTTGGAAGTAATGAGCGCGACAATGCCTGGATGGACGAAGGCATAAACTCGTTTTTCGAAACCCGCACCATGTTGGCTACAGATAAAAACATAAGTGCATTGGCTGCAATAGGTATAGAGAATAAATGGGTGAACGCCAAGGTGAACGAAGCCAATTTATCTTATCAATATTTAAGCGAAGAATTGTTGTATTTGATTTCAGCTAGAAGCAATAAAGACCAACCAATTCAGCTATCATCAGAATATTACACCGGCTTGAATTATGGCGCTATCGTGTATAAAAAGACAGCCATCGCTTTCAATTTTCTGATGAATTATTTAGGCGAAGACGTCATGAATAATTGCATGAAAAATTATTTCGATAAATGGAAATTCAAACACCCATTGCCAGAGGATATCAGAAAGGTGTTTGAACAAACTTCGGGTAAG
>JAYSWI010000309.1:0-1854 GCA_043718125.1 Flavobacteriales bacterium | reverse complement strand
TGTAGCCGTTTTGCTTGTGCAAATAGTCGGCGATGCCCTGTTCCGATTCGTGCAACAAATCGCCCTTGAGTATGCCGACGGAAACCAGTGTTTCGACTTTTTCATGCACCGTGTCGTCGCTCCAACTGGCGTGGGCGCGGTGGAATAGCCGCAGCGACCAATCGGGATACTGTGAGGGCAGAACCCATCAACTGCTGTGTGCTGCGCAATATGAAATTCACACTTTGCGAACCCGGAACACAATTCATCGCATCACATTTAAACAAATCGAAGTTTGTAATAAGCTCCATTTTTTGTGTTGTCATGGCGAAGTTACTGCCACTGGTGCCATGTGCTAAGCTAATATTTTGGCTTGAGTTGTCGTAAGTATAAGTAGATGAGCCTGCAAGCATGGTTGTACCGGAATGATACCATTTAACGGTGAGGGCTGTTCCTGCATCAACCACTAGTGGGTCTGAGGCGCCTACATAAGCAATACCAGCCTCGCCAGCAATTACAACTTGAGAGCTGTTTACCACTTCCACATCCATAAGAGTGTGGAATGCGTGGTTGTTGACGAATGTAACGAGTGCCTGGCTTTGGGCCAAGGTGGCTAAAAGAATAAGTCCGAATGTGTAGATGTATTTCATAAGCTTTTTTTATATTTATGTGGCCGAAATTAAGGTTGTTTACATGGGTATCAAATTGAATTTTGCAGTTGATTGCAAACCTGAAATTCACAGAAATTTATTACGCAATCCACTTCCAAAAATTTTTTTTTGTTTCACATCATTTTCAGTTTTCAGGCAATCGTTTATTCATGACTTTGAACCACGCTATTGGCAACAATGCCAAAAGCATCATTGCTGGATAACCTGCTGGCAATTGCGATGAGTGTGCTAATGAATTTAATGTTTGATAAGATTTGGAGGGTTGATAATGGTGGTCGCTGTGGCGCGTAAGCTCAAACAAAATAATGCGCCCAACGATGAAGTCTGAATTCCATGAATGGACGGGCTGCACATCCTCATACCTATTGTCATTTAATTTTTTCCGCTGAAGGCCATAATGCTCAATATAATTTACCGTTTCGAGCAATAAGATGCCTAGCAATGAAGCAATCAAAAAGCAAATAAGCACTGACACTGAGAAAAAATATGCCACTCCAGCAACAATCAATAATTGAACGAGGAGGTATTGTATCATTTCATTCCCTATTGACAAAGTCCTCAACTTTTTTCTTTCTCTTTCTTTCTTTACAATGCGCCACGCTGAGATGAAACTCTGGCTAATTGTTCTAATCCAAAATGAATAGATGGGTTCGTTTTTTTTTGCTGTTGCTGCATCTAAAGGTGTTGCAACATTGCGGTGGTGGCCCCGATTGTGTTCAATATAGAAGTGAAGAAAAAGTGTTGTGCTCAACATTACTTTCGCCATAATGCGTTCGTGCCAAGTATTGCGATGGCCAAGTTCATGCGCTATGTTGATTCCAAAAACACCGTTCATAAGACCAATGCTGAGTGTGCGTCCAACCACTTCGGTAGTGGTCAAATAATTCTCGCCTGCGGCAAATAAAAACCAAAAAACAAACGCAACCTGAGTAGGCACTGTGAGATAAATCAGGATGTCATAAACCTTGTCATCGCGCACCAATTCTGATTCTGCAAACGACAAATTGTTTGCGTTCAAGCCAATACAATATTCTATGATTGGAATGAAGATGAAACCAAAAACAACAGGCAAAAATGTTAGCCAACCTTCGTAAGTAAAACTTATGGCAGTTGTGATGGGAAGAATAAATACTGCGCTGTATTTTAGGGCACGGATTCCTTGCATATTTGTGGTTTGAGGACTTTTGTATATGATTTTGACGAG
>JAYSWI010000308.1:0-1858 GCA_043718125.1 Flavobacteriales bacterium | reverse complement strand
TAGCCTTTGTCGGCCAAATATTGCATGGCATCAGGAGTTACTACCAGATGGATTTCTGCTTTTGTTAATCGCTCGCTCAATAGGTGCAATTGCATTTTTACTATCGTGGCTATTTGCTCACGTTTCAGTGGGGTGAACATGATTACTTCATCTATGCGATTCAAAAACTCAGGGCGCAATGTGTTTTTCAATTGCAGCATCACTTCGTCTTTAGTTTTTTCAAACAGCGCTTCATCATCAGGGTTTTTTGCCTTGTCATAATTCTCCTGTATGATTTGAGAACCCATGTTGCTGGTCATAATAATGATGGTGTTTTTGAAATTGGCCACACGGCCTTTGTTGTCGGTCAGTCTTCCATCATCCAATACTTGTAGCAGAATATTGAACACATCGGGATGCGCTTTTTCTATCTCATCAAGGAGCACAACGCTGTATGGTTTTCTGCGCACGGCCTCAGTAAGTTGGCCACCTTCGTCATAGCCCACATAGCCGGGAGGTGCACCCACAAGGCGACTCACGGCATGGCGTTCTTGATACTCGCTCATGTCGATGCGTGTCAAAGCATTTTCATCGTTAAATAAAAATTCGCTCAATGCCTTTGCAAGTTCTGTTTTTCCAACGCCTGTTGTGCCAAGAAAAATGAAAGAGCCTATTGGTTTTTTGTCATCACTCAATCCTGCGCGACTTCTGCGCACAGCATCACTCACGGCTTGTATGGCTTCATGCTGACCAACTACACGCTTCGCAATTTCCTCTTCCAGCCGAAGCAATTTTGTTTTCTCACTTTCAACAAGAGCCCTCACAGGAATTCCAGTCCAACGCGAAACAACATCGGCTATTTCTTCCGGGTCCACTTCCTCTTTCAGCATCTTGGAGTTGGCTTGCAAAGTGATCAGTTTTGCTTTTCCTGTTTCTATTTTTTCTTCTTGTTCTTTGATGTTGGCATATCTAATTTCTGCCACGCGGGCGTAGTTGCCTTCGCGCTCTGCCTGCTCTGCTTGTTGTTTCAAATTTTCAATTTCTGTCTTTCCACTTTGAATGGATTCCACCACATCTTTTTCAGCCTGCCACTTTGCGGTCAGCGAATTTTTTTCTTCGCTCAAGTCTGCAATGTCCTTGTTCAACTCACTCATACGCGTTTCGTTTTTCTCGCGTTTGATGGCTTCACGTTCTATTTCCAGTTGCATTATTTTTCTTTCAATTTCATCCAATGCAATTGGTTTCGAATTCATTTCCATGCGCAGTTTTGCTGCCGCTTCGTCTATCAGGTCTATAGCTTTGTCGGGTAGAAAACGGTCGGTGATGTAGCGTTGCGACAACTCAACTGCCGCAATGATGGCATCGTCTGTTATCTGCACCTTGTGGTGGTTTTCGTACTTCTCTTTCAGTCCGCGTAGAATAGAAATTGCTGCATCGCGATCAGGTTCGTCAATCATCACTTTTTGGAAACGCCTTTCCAGCGCCTTGTCTTTTTCAAAGTATTTCTGATATTCGTTCAGAGTAGTTGCGCCTATTGCACGCAGTTCCCCACGAGCAAGTGCTGGCTTCAAAATGTTGGCCGCATCCATCGCGCCCTCGCCACCTCCTGCGCCTATCAGCGTGTGTATTTCATCTATAAAGAGAATAGTTTCTCCATCGCTTTTCTGCACTTCGTTCACCACAGATTTCAATCGTTCTTCAAACTCGCCTTTGTATTTCGCACCGGCAATAAGCGAGGCCATATCCAAAGAATAGAGTTGTTTTGATTTCAAATTCTCCGGCACATCGCCATTGATGATGCGGTGCGCTATGCCTTCTGCAATGGCTGTCTTTCCGGTACCTGGCTCGCCAATGATGATGGGATTGTTTTTTGTTCTTC
>JAYSWI010000307.1:0-5307 GCA_043718125.1 Flavobacteriales bacterium | reverse complement strand
GCTATGCCTTCCAAATCCATTAAGAACAATAACATATCTGCATTGGCATTGGGTGGAAGGGTAATGTTCAAGACTGTGTAAAGACTGTCGCTTGATTTCGAATTGCCGTTGAAGACAATGCCTTCAATACTGTTCTGCAATTGGTCAATCATGTAAGCCTTCAACATTTCAATGTGAGTGCGGTGTTCTGTCATTTCTGTACAGCACAAATCAAGTGCTTTGGCAAGGCCCACAATGCCATACAAATTTTCTGTTCCGCCACGAAGTCCTCTTTCCTGACCGCCACCTAATATGGATGGGTTGATTTTTATTTGTTTATTGACATACATAAACCCAACGCCCTTTGGACCATGAAACTTGTGGGCAGAAGCATTTAAGAAATGTATGGGTACGCTTGTCAGATCGATTGCATAATGACCCATAGTTTGCACCGTGTCGCTATGAAAAATAGCGTTGTATTTGTTACAAAGTTCACCCACTTCTTTGAGTGAGATCATGTTGCCAACTTCATTATTAGCGTGCATGAGGGTAACAAAACTTTTGTCGTTGGTAGCGAGTAATTCTTCCAGATGGTTGAGAAGGATATTGCCCTTAGGATCCAACCGCACAAAACTCAATTTTACCAAATTCCTGTCTGCTAGGTGTTGTGCAGTTTTTAGCACTGCGCTGTGCTCCATGGCCGAGGTAATGATGTGTTTGCATCCCAAATCTTCAATTGCTGCGTGAATGGCAAGGTTGTCGGCCTCTGTGCCGCCACTTGTGAAAAAAATTTCGGACGGTGAACACATCAAATGTTTGGCTATCACCCTGCGTGCATTTTCAATGGCAGTTTTGGTTTTTCTTCCAAAGGCGTGTGATGATGATGGATTGCCAAAATGCTCTGTGAAGTATGGCATCATTGCTTCCAATACTTCAGGCGCTATAGGTGTGGTGGCTGCATTATCAAGGTAGATTTTCATCATAGTTGTTGGATAATTGAAGTTGGATTTTTGATATTAGATGTTAGACAATTCTTATTTGATGCTAGAGGCTAATTATTGGAAAGAAATAATGAATCCCTTGACAAAAAAAGATGGACATGAAAACGATTGTGCGCTGCGAATTATATGTGAACCTTAAGGGCGAAAAGTTGTGTCAAAAAGTTGTGGTAGTTTATCTCGAATATTTCCGATTTTTTTAGGGTGTGCCGTTGCGCCACTAAACTTTTACACCTGCTATCTTGTTCACAGCTTGCATTACTTTTTCTGCAAGGGCTTTTGCATTTTCTGGCGTAGTATGTTCTGCAATTACCCTTACGATGGGTTCTGTATTGCTTTTGCGCAAGTGTACCCATCCGTCTGCAAAGTCAAACTTCACTCCGTCAATTGTATTTACATCAGCATCTGGAAAAAGTGATTGTACTTCTTTAAGTATCGCATCCACATCCATATCATCATGTAGCTGAATTTTATTCTTAGAAATGGCGTAGCTGGGATAGCTGTTGCGCAATTCTGACATTATCATTTTCTTCTCAGCCAGATGGGTTAGAAAAAGTGCAATGCCTACTAAAGCGTCACGTCCATAGTGTGATTCGGGATAAATTATTCCACCATTGCCTTCGCCTCCAATTACGGCATTGGTGCTTTTCATGGTGGCAACCACATTTACTTCGCCTACTGCGGCTGAGGTATAAGTGCCGCCATGTTTTATTGTTACATCGCGCAAGGCACGGGTGCTGCTAAGATTTGAAACTGTGTTGCCTTTTGTTTTACCCAAAACGAAATCCGCCACTGCCACCAAAGTGTATTCTTCGCCAAACATGCTGCCGTCTTCGCATACAAAAGCAAGTCTGTCCACATCAGGATCCACCACGATGCCGAAGTCACATTTTTTTTCTTTCACCAATGCCGATATGTCGAGAAGGTGCTCTGGCAGCGGTTCCGGATTGTGTGGGAAATGGCCTGTGGGTTCGCAATAAATTTGATGCACTTGCTCAACTCCCAAGGCTTGCAACAATGCAGGCACATAAATTCCTCCCGTTGAGTTCACCGCATCCACTGCCACCACGAAGTTTGCTGATTTGATTGCTCCGATGTTTACAAGTGTAAGCCGCAGTATTTCATCAATATGGATTTGCAAATAGTCCTTAGCAGTTGTCTCTCCCAAATGGTCAATTTCTGCAAAAGAAACTTCACCACTTTGTGCTAAACGCAGCACTTCCTCGCCTTCTTCTGCTGAAATAAATTCGCCTTTTTCGTTCAAGAGTTTCAGCGCATTCCACTGTTTGGGATTGTGGCTTGCTGTGATAATTATACCAGCTTGGGCATGCTCAAAAGGCACTGCTATTTCTACAGTTGGGGTGGTAGTCAGACCAATGTCCACTACATCTGCGCCCATACCTACAAGTGTGTTGCACACTAAGGCATTTACCATGCTTCCACTTATTCGTGCATCACGGCCTACTACAATTTTTATTTTTTGAGCGTTGTTTTTCTTCTGCATCATTGCGCAAAAGGAAGCGGTGAATTTTACCACATCTATTGGTGTAAGGCCGTGGCCTTCTGCGCCACCCATGGTGCCGCGAATGCCTGAAATGGATTTGATAAGTGTCAAGACTAAAAAAGGATTTGCGCAAATGTATCGGAGACAATGCTAAGTTGAACGCGAAACGGCATTGCTCTTTATTCTTATGCGAAAAAAAAAATCCCCTCATCCATAATGATGAAGGGATTTGAAATATTACAAATGAACAATCGTCTTATTCGATTATCAATTTTGAAGTTTGAGTGTGGTTGCCAACAGCTAAATTGATATTGTAAACACCTGAAGCAACTGATGACGCATCAATGCTCTCGATGCGTGTGCCTGCTACATTTCCAAGCGCTTTGGTGTACACAATTCTTCCTGTCATATCAGTCATTGTTAAGCCGATTTTTTCACCCTTAAATCCTTCCATTTTCAAACCAAACAAACCATTGTTGGGGTTGGGATAAATGGTGATGTTATATGCTTGACCAAGCTCTCCTATTCCAGTTATTGATATGGTTTGAGAAACTTCGCAACCATTGTTGTCTGTAACAGTTAGTGTATAGTCACCCTGAATTATTACGTCATTTAAATTTTCGGTATTGGAAATAATGTTTCCGTTGAATATCCATTCATATTGATAAGACTGTGTGCCTCCGGTTACATTATAGGGAGTATTGCCTCCAGGGGTAATATCATCAATGCCATCAGGCTCAAGGCCGGTAATGACTAAGGCATCGGGTTCAGTCACCGTCACTCCATCAATTGCAAACTCACAGCCGTTGCCATCTATAACAGTCACGTTATACTCGTCAGGATTAAGACCTGTGATTGGATTGGTCGCACTTGGTGCGCCTCCAGCACTGAATAGATAAGGTAATGTTCCGCCATCTACACTTATTTCAATTTGGCCATTGTTGTCTCCGTTGCAACTTACACCTGTTGCTGCTGCTCCTGCAATCATTGCCTCTGGCTCTTCAACGACAACAGCATCATTCCAAATGAAAGAGCAGCCGTTTGGATCCGTCACATAGATACTTATTGCACCGACACTTAAATTTTCGAATAATGGTGAAGGCAAATAATCGATGCCATTGAGACTATACAAAAGTGGTTCTGTTCCACCCGTAGCATTTATTATTACGCTTCCGTTGTCCGCTCCATTGCACAAAACATTGGTAACACCAGCCGTTGCTTGTAGCAAATCCGGCTCACCCAAGGTGGTTTCTTGATAGTTGACGCATCCATTTTCATCCATCACCCAAGCCTCGTAAACACCTGCGTTTAGATTTGATAACACATTTATTTCAGAAAAATCTACACCGTTGAAACTATAGCTCAACAGGCCTGTGCCTCCATTTGCATTGACCACCAATGCTCCCGAGGTTTCACCGTTACATAGTGGATATGTAGCTTCAATAGTAGCAAGAATTTCCGGCCCTCCTGCCATTTCAAATTCAAAGAAAGAAATACAAAAATTCTCGTCCATTGCAAACAAGATATTAGAGCCTTGTGTCAAATTTTCTACTGTCAAAACCATATCGCCTCCTTCTATTTCAAAATCGAAATCACCGTCTGTTTCAAAATCGATGTCGCCTGTGCCACCGCTAAATGTGAACTCTTGAATGCCATCGGAACTGTTGTAACAGGAGGTCGGTATTTCGGGGCCTTCAAGTATAGATATCGCAAGAGGGGCCATAATTTCAAAGGTTTCACTTTCTGCCATACAACCGAATTCATCCGTAGCGGTGAAGTAATAAATACTTGGGGCAAATCCGCAATAACCTGGTGCAGCAAGCTCAAGTATGTTACCAAAGGAATCAGTTACAGGATTTCCATCTTCGAATGATATACTGAAATTCAAACCACCTGTTCCACCACCATAAATAATAATTTCTGCACAACCATCATCCGAATCGCCACAAGACGAGGCCGTTGCTATGATGTCTTCCATTAGAATAGGTTCAGTGTTCAACTCTACAATCATTTCTATTACACAGCTCCCGTAAATGCCCTCGGGATTCAGGTCTTGATTGTCGAAACGTGTGTCGCGCACCATCAAAAAATATGCGCCATTGGCTAGGTCAAGGATCGGCTCTGGAGCAAGTCCTAGCACTGTGTTATCAAAACTATATTCAATAAAATCTTGGCCGCCCGTGGCTTCAAAAGAAATAAATCCATCTTCACTATAGGAACAAGTTGGTGGAATAGCAACAACGTCTTCTAATGCAATTGCGCATTCATACAAACAGAGATTATTATCAAATTCTGCAAGCTCATTGTAGTTGAGGGCCGTGGGGTCCAAGCAACCCGCAGTGCCGCAATCAATGGTGCCAAATTGAAAACCAGTTTGGAAAATATATTCATCGGCAGCATCCTGATAGTCCGGGAAACATTGCAAATTGAAGATGCCACAGATATATCCAGAATTTGGAATTGTAATTTGTGCAAGCAATACTTTTAAATCCGCACCTGCACGTGTATTGTCATTGAGGTCATCATCCACGTCAGGCAGTCCAAGCCATCCGCCACCTACTTGGGTATTTAGCAGTGTAGCTTCAGAACCATAGGGTATTGTATTGAACACTGCGGTTTTCCATTGTTGCATGGGATCTTCTACGGCATATACAGGATTGGCATTGCCATCATTGCAGGTGTAGCCAAGTGTGACGTAAGAATCATATTCTACTGCTGGAAGATCGTTGTACAAAGCGCAATTGACTGCACTTCCAAGCACATTGCCTGCGGGATGGTTCCATACTCCTCCTCCAACATTGAGTATCAAAGGGGCATTGTCGTTGC
>JAYSWI010000306.1:0-5312 GCA_043718125.1 Flavobacteriales bacterium | reverse complement strand
AAGCCATCGCAATGCAAAACGGTGTAGTGCAGGGTTTATCATCAGCCATTATGACTACCAATCTGCGTGAGGCAGAACAGTTTCTTTCTGTAGCGGGCAGCGACTGTGGAATTGCCAACGTAAATATTGGTACCAGTGGTGCTGAAATAGGTGGTGCATTTGGTGGTGAGAAAGAGACTGGTGGTGGTCGTGAGTCAGGCTCCGATGCATGGAAAAACTATATGCGCAGACAAACTAACACAATAAATTATTCATCGAGTTTGCCATTGGCGCAGGGAATAAAGTTTGATTTGTAGCTCGTTTTCAGTTCCTCCTTTTGGAGCTACATGTTCATTATAGCTTTTTTTCTTTCTGAGACAGCATATCCCACCTCAGATGGGTCAGGCATTTTTTGAATAGCGCCTGTAAGGCCTATTTTGGCGAAGGCCCTACTCACTTGATTAGTTCTAGTATCAACGGCTAAAGCGGTGTATTTGTAGATAATGAAAACGAAAGCGATCATCACCAGGTCATCAAATACAATTGCAATAATTGCAAATATTGGATGCACATCTTCAACAAAATTCGCACAAACCCGAGTAAGCAGAAAACTCGCAAACGGCACCAATACTACCGTCCGTTTTGGTAGCATCGACTTTCCTTTAAGAATAGTCTCAATCATCAAAAATCCTATAAAGACTGAGATCAACGTCATGATCATTTCAACTACAAAATATAGCATTGAATAGTTTGACAAAAGCGTGTTGCGGACAGTTTGAATCAAAAGATGATCAGAAATTTGATTGATAGAACTGAAAGCTACGCCTACAAAACCTAAGGATGAATGATAGACTGTCAATACAATAACATAAACACAACTAGTAGCATTGATGGCTTTTCGTGTGCGTGAACTCGCGGCTGCGAAAGTGAAAGGGAAAACATTTAACATCACCAAACCCAAAGGAATAGCGATAGAACAAAGCGCGGTACCGGCAAGAATCACTGCAATTGGTGCGGTAGTCGTGGCAAATGCTCCCAAATGAAATAAGTAACTTCCGCTGATGCAATAGACGAGCAACTCGCCCAACATGTGAATGAATACTGCTATAATGACAATAAGAATAAGAAGGCGCAGTTTTTTGGAAGTCATTTTGAGAAATTTTATCAATTTCTCAAACGATTTACTTTAGAATTTGTTTCTATATCAAAAAGAAATAATTGATCTATCCCATTATCTCATCCAGCTTCGGCACTCCCAATTTTTTAAGATAATCCACATGCGACCTGAATGCTTGTGCAAGCGACTTGTTGTCGAGATATGGTACACCATATTCCTTTGCAGTCACCTCTACAATGGGTGCAATTTCAGGATAATGCACATGGCAAATTTTTGGAAACAGGTGATGTTCCACCTGAAAATTAAGTCCTCCCACGTACCAGGAAATCCACTTGTTATGGCGCGAAAAGTTGGCGGTTGTTTTCATTTGGTGCACTGCCCAAGCGTTCTCTAGCGCACCGTTCTCATCAGGCATTGGAAATTCGGTTTCGCCCACTGCATGTGCCAGTTGAAACACTACTGAAAGAATGATTCCTGCCGTGAAGTGCATAACAAGAAAACCCAAAAATATTTGATAGACGGGTATGTTTGTTAGCAGCAGCGGTAATCCTAGTAGTAAAAAAAAGTAAACAATTTTGGTGGCTGTCACTTTCATCAATAGCAAACGATTTTGCTTTTTCGTATTTCTGTTGAGTCCCTTCTTTTTGTAGTTAATATATTGAACCAGATCTTTGCCCACCGCCCAATACAAAGTAAGAATCGCATACAACGAAAAGGCATAGTACCATTGGTGTTTGTGGGCTTTTATTTGTGGTGAGTGTGGTGACAATCTTAGAATTTTTTGCGCCCCAATGTCCTCATCATGTCCGGTGACGTTGGTGTAGGTGTGGTGCAAAACATTGTGCTGAATCTTCCAATTGAATGCCGATCCACCTAAAAGATTCAGCGTGTATCCCACCATTCTGTTCACTTTCTCGCTGCTGGAATATGCGCCATGATTGGCATCGTGCATCACGCTCATGCCAATACCCGCCACCGCAAAGCCCATAAAAACTGAAAGGCATAGTGATATAAAAAAAGGTGGCTGAAATAAAATGATATAAGAAAATGGTAGGGCGTAAGAAGCTAAAAGAACGATGGTTTTTATTACCATAGTTGTGTTGGCGTGTTGCGAGATTTTTGCGTTTACGAAATATTCCTCCACTCTTCTGCGCAGTGTGCTGAAAAATTCGAGGTCGTTACCCGCCTTAAAGCGCAGTGGTGCTAGTATTTTGGACATTATTGACAGACTCTATTTAGCCACAAACATACGGTTCATATTAGTTCGTTTGCGCTTTTGTTTTCGTTGTCAGATTTCCAAGAGTTGCAAAAAATGAAGGCGCAACAAATCCTTCAATATTTACATTCGCCAACGTCTCCGATTTACACCTTAATTATTCTTATTCCTTGAAGCCAATTTTACGCATTAGTTCGACTCTATTTTTTATACTCTCTATTCTAATTGCGTGCAACGACCAGCATCAAAATGAGATAACGTCTAAGGCACTAGATGGTTCTTGGGAACTCACTTTCAACATTGGCGAAGTTGAAATTCCTGTGCGAATGAGTATCGAAAATTCTGTTTGGATCATACACAATGCTTCGGAAAAAATTGTGCTGGATTCGGTTTTGTTGAGTGGTAAAAATTTCCATGTGCAATTGCCATTGTTCAACACCACATTTGATGGCGAATTGTTGGACGCGAACAATATGAAGGGATATTGGACCGACCATTCGCGAGATTCAATTTACACCATTCCGTTTGCTGCCCATCGAAAGCCACGTGAAACCAACGCACCTTTATCTGTTCTTCACACCACTATTTATGAGGCCACATTTTCTCAAAGAAATATTGAAGCCACTTACAAAGCCCTTGGAGTTTTTGACTATTGCAACAACAACGTGGTCACAGGTACTTTCTTAACCGAAACAGGTGACTATCGATTTCTTGAGGGCAACTCAACTGGGCAAAGCGTGCACCTCAGTTCTTTTAATGGTGCGCACTTGTTTTATTTCTGCGCCAATATTGAAGGAGATAGTTTGACTGATGGTAAGTTTTATAGCGGCACCCATTGGAGCGAAGATTGGGAGGCGCGGCTGAATCCTTTGGCCAAGCTGCGCGATGCGGATAGCCTCACATTTTTGAAAAACCCTTATGACGAATTTAATTTTAGTGTCTGCGATTTGAATGGTGATAGTATCGAATTTGACATTTCGGATTTTGCGGGTAAGGTCACCATTGTACAAATCCTTGGCTCTTGGTGTCCCAATTGTATGGATGAGAGTAATTTTCTACTTCAACTATACAATAAGTGGGGTGCTCAAGGTTTGCAAATTATACCAGTAGCATTTGAAAGGGGTGATGATTTCGAACTTTCCAAACGAACTGTTACCAATCAATTCGATCAACTTCATCTTCCTTACCCACCATATTTCGGAGGCTCGGCCAGCAAGGCTTGTGCATCTCAAGTCTTTTCTCATTTAAGTCAAATTATTTCCTATCCAACCGCAATTTTTATTGATAAAAAAGGGAAGATTAGAAAAATACACACTGGCTTTTATGGTCCGGGAACAAAGGATTATTACGCCCGACATACAGAGATGATTGAGTTATTTGTAGCGCAATTATTAGCAGAATAGTGTTCTCAGAAAACGCCAATAAGAATTGACGTCATTTTTCTTCGAAATCATTTACCACGTTTACCTTCAATTTTTCATCTCTATTGGCCACATCCCACGCTGTATGAAAAACAAGTTTGGCAATGGTTTGCATCTTATCGAATAGAATTTTTTCTACGTCATCACCCGGCTTGTGATAATCCTCGTGCACTCCACTAAAATAAAAAATGACGGGTATGTTGTGTTTGGCAAAATTGTAATGATCGCTGCGATAATAAAATCGGTTTGGATCGTCAGGATGGTTGTAAGTATAGTCCAGTGCTAAATGCGTATAGCGGCTGTTACATTCTTCTGATATTTTGTGTAAATCTGTACTCAATTTATCGGACCCTATAAGATAAACGTAATTTGGATCTGGATGTGCATCATCCTTTCGTCCAATCATGTCAATATTCAAATTGCATACTGTTTTCTCAAGCGGAAAAATTGGAAAATCCGAATACCATTCGCTGCCCAACAGTCCTTTTTCTTCTCCACTCACATTCAAAATCAAAATACTTCTGCGTGTACCAAATCCGTTTTTTTTTGCTTCAATAAAAGCCTCTGCAATTTCAAGACTGCTTACCGTTCCACTGCCATCATCGTCTGCTCCATTGTTTATTTCTCCCTTCACTATTCCTATATGATCATAGTGTGCAGAAATCACAATCACTTCGTCCTTTAGTTTGTCATCCGTTCCCTCTATAAAACACAGCACATTTTCGGCTTGTAGTTTTTCCACTTCTTGTTGCATGTGAAACTTGAGGTCTGAAATAATCTCAAAGGGTTTATTTTTTTTCTTTTTCTGGATTTTTTTAATCACTGTTTCTAGTGGCATATCAAGCGGCAAAATCTGATTTGCAAATTCTGGCGAAATCGTCAAAGCCGGAAGTTGCCGTTCTTCCTCGGCTTCTCGCTTAGGATTATCCAATCTCATTCCTGCATTTTCCAACCAGTATCCTATTCGCTCTATCACCTTCCCATATTGCGGTTGTATGATGATAATAGCCTTCGCTCCTTTCTTCAACGCAACGTCATATTTCAGCGCAAAGTCATCAGACCAAGCACTCAGGCTAGTTGTTTTGGTAATTATGCTTCTACCCTTTTTATCCAAAGGTTCACCCATTATCAACATCACTACTTTACCTTCTACATTCACATTTTTATAGTCGTTGTATTTTTTATCCTCTATTCCGTAGCCTACAAAAACAATGTCTGATGCGTCCAATTCCGACTCTTCAAATCCCCAAGAATAAAAGTCCTTTACAAACCGAAATGTTTTGTCTCCCATCGTTGCAATGCTTTTCATATAGCTCTCTTTTTTCAGGTCATATTGTTGAAAGTACGATCCATTCACAACAGGCGCAATTCCTTTTTTCTTGTAAAAATCTGCTATATACTGGGCGGCCTTTTTTTGTCCTGGCATTCCTGTTTCGCGACCTTCATAGGCATCCGATGCTAGTTCCGTCAAGTGTTGTTTTAATTCCTTTGTTGTTATAGTATTTGCAAAAGCATCTCTCCAATGTTCTGGATCATAAATTTCATCACCACTACCATTAAACTGTGTTCGTGTGCTGTC
>JAYSWI010000305.1:0-5319 GCA_043718125.1 Flavobacteriales bacterium | reverse complement strand
CCAGCGACCCAGCCAATACTGTAACAGGCCAAGTCATGGAGACCTTCAATGCCTGTGGCGCATTGTTGAGCATACTCATTTTTATACACATTGTTCATCTCATTTTTGGTCTCATTTATTTGCTTGTAAATACGCTGCGAATTTCAAAAGGAACCCTCAACACCGGCAATTGGATAAGCCTATACACCAGTGGAATGTATTGGCATTTCCTTGGCATACTATGGCTGTATTTGTTTGCTTTTATCTTCTACATTTTTTAGCCTTAAATCGGCCAAAAGCATTTCGATTTTCAAAAGCAATGTTTCATCAACATTTATACACTCATTCTTTTTTTTCAACAACAGGCCATTTCAAAGTTGCAATCATGCCTAAACTTGCGCCCGAAAAAATTCATTTTCTCAAACCTTATGTCTGAACACACACAAGCAAGCAAAGAAGAACTATGGAGCGGTGGCCAATCGCCTTTCAGTATTAGCTACGGCAAAATGATGATGTGGTTTTTCCTCGTGTCGGACGCACTGACATTTGGAGGATTACTTACCGCTTATGGCGTTATCCGTCACGGATTGAGCGAGCCTTGGCCAGTAGGCGAGCAGGTGTTTGAATCACTACCAGGCTTGCACGGATCCTACCCTTTGATCTATGTTGCATTGATGACGTTTATCCTCATCATTTCTTCGGTAACAATGGTGCTGGCAGTGGAAGCAGGACATCGCATGGACAAAAAAGGAGTGGTGAAGTGGATGGGGTACACCGTGCTGGGCGGCTTTTTCTTTTTGGGTTCGCAGGCTTGGGAGTGGAGTCACTTCATACACGGTTCCGGTGGTGGCTTTCAAATATCAGCACCAGTTAGTGTAAATGCAGTGAACGACAAAGGCGAAACTGTAAGTATGGATTTGGCAACCGGCACTTGGGTACACATGACATCGGATTTGGGTCACGCTTATGAACACGCCTTGGAAGGTGGCCATGAAGTGAAGTTGGTTGGCAGTTCAATTGTGATTTCTCATAATCATTCTGCACATGATGCACATACAGAACATGGGCATGAAGCACCTGCACATGCGGTTGCACACACTGATGAAAATCACGATGCACATGCGCCAACCGATACAGAAAGTGAAACAATTGCCCTCGACCTTGTTCTCAACAAATACGTACTGGAACATAAGGATGGCAAAGACATACGAAAAATGAAAGTGACAGGCGATGATGCCGCAAAACTTTGGAAAGCAATGGCGGCAAACACACTTGCTTTTGGCGCGAACATGAGCAAGAACGAATATGGCCCACAGCAATATGCCAATTACTTCTTCTTCATCACAGGCTTTCACGGATTTCACGTCTTTCAAGGCGTGCTTATCAATGTCATTATTTTTCTTATGGCCAGAGGAGGCAAATTCGAAAAGTTAGGACACTACGAAATGGTTGAAAAAGTTGGACTCTTCTGGCACTTTGTAGATCTTGTGTGGGTGTTTGTATTTACATTCTATTATCTAGTTTAATACAACAAAAAAACTCGAATCAATTAAATTATTCACAAACCAATTCATCCAATAAGAAATGGAAAGAGACGACTTAATAGTAAATGACAGCTACTCCGTAAACGCAACCCATAGCGAAGAAGAAGGAGTCAAGATACGCAAGAGGTTACTTTTTGTGACCCTGATTTTGACAGTGATAACAGTATCAGAAATATTCCTAGGGGTTGCAATAAAGCGCAATGGAACATTTACATGGGAAGCCATCAAACTCACTTTCATCATTCTCACCTTGGTGAAAGCCGGCTATATCGTGTTGGAATTTATGCACCTTGGAGGCGAGCGCAGAAATTTGAAATATGTCGTTCTGCTGCCTTATGCCATCTTCATCATGTACCTCATTTTTATTGGAATATTTGAGGGCGTTTCTGTACAGGAAATGAATAATAGTTTTCGTTAAGAGAAGTAAAAAAAATGTCCATATCGAAAAAATGGAAAAAGTATATCACCTTGGGTGTTATGCTTTTTTTGTTTCCATTAGGCTGCCTGCTTCTTTTTGGAAAAGTCGCCAAACATCATTTCAAAACACTCTCCTATTACGAACCAAAAGCTGCACAAGCTTTGGAGTCAAGTAACTATACGTTGCCCCCATTCACTTTTATTGACCAATTTGACCATTCCTTTTCTTCTAGCGAGCTGGTGGGTAAAATTTGGCTGGCAGCATTCTATTCATTGAATGACCCACACATTTCCAAAATAACCGAACGATTGTTGAACATTAATTTTAAGTACCGCAACGAAACTGAAATTAGAATTGTAGTATTCAGCACGGATTGTGAAAGGGACACTCCGGCACTGTTGCAACAATATACCCAGCAACTTACACGCTATAATGCTGACATCAACAAATGGACATTCTTGACGGGTGATCAGCATACGATGAGAAGTTTGTTTGCATCCGGATTTTTTATTGAAGACTTGAGTAACGAAGCCATTTTTCGCTTGGTGGATCCGCAGGGCCACATCAGAGGTCAATATGGCAATACAGAATATCACATCTTGAATGCAATTGAAGATATTGCATTGTTGAAAAAAGAAATTGATATAGAGAAATACAATGAAGAAAAAAAACTGGAAAACACTCCTTAGCCTGCTTGTAATCATCTCCCTTTTGTCGGCCAAGTGCAGCCCAAAAAGCGAGCCTTCGAAAAACGATCAAGAAGGAAACTCTGCGATTGAAGCGTACAAGGTTCAATTAGATTATTACGGAGAACATGATGTAGAATTGGGCCATAACAGCGATGGCACTTCATTTCCAGATACAGTTTATTACACCATTCCAAAATTTTCTTTTACCAATCAAGAAGGCAAGGAAATCTCGCACCACAACTATGATGGGAAAATATTTGTGGCCGACTTTTTTTTTACCACCTGCAAAAGCATCTGTCCAATGATGAGTTCGCAAATGTGCCGATTACAAAAATTAATTCAAAAGGAAGGATTGCAAAATGAAGTCATGTTTCTTTCTCACTCAGTAAAACCGGAAGTCGATACACCGGAAATATTATTGAATTATGGCAACGCAATAGGAGCAGATTATTCCAATTGGAATTTTGTGACAGGCATTGCTGAAGACATTTATGATCAGGCCCAGCAAGGATACATGCTCACAGCTTTTCCAAGCGATACCGCTGATGGCGGAGTTTTCCACACCGATAAATTCAGCTTAATTGATAGACAAATGCACATACGCGGTTTTTATGATGGCACCTCATCGAAAAGTGTAGATCAATTGTTTCAAGATATAAAAGTGCTGATAAAAGAGGAAGAATATGCTGCAACAAAATAATTCAGAAACAAACGTTGATTTAGTCTCTGAAAAGAAAGCCAAGGTATTTGTAATAGTCGCATCCATTGCAATACCCGCTGTGGTTACAGCATTGCACTTCATGCCCACCATAGAGGCAGGAAGTGGGCCGTTGAGAAGTCTGCTCAATTTTTTGCCCACCCTGAATGCCACCCTCAATGCTATAACCACAATCGTTTTGATGTTCGCTTTTTTTGCAATAAAAAGAAAAAATATTGTGCTACACCGAAAGTTGATGACCAGTGCTTTGGTTCTGTCCATATTGTTTCTCATTTCATACATCAGCTACCACAGCACCACCATGCACACCACTTTCCCACGTGAAAATCCATTGAGAACGCTATACCTAATCATACTTAATTCACACATTATGCTATCAGTCATAATAGTGCCGATGGTACTCATTTCATTCTCAAGAGCAATTTCGCAGCGATATGACAAGCACCGGAAAATTGCAAGATTGACATTGCCACTTTGGCTTTATGTCACCATATCTGGTGTTGTTGTTTATTTGATGATAAGTCCCCACTATCCATTCTAAAACTTTTTTTACATTTGTGTCCGTGAAAAAAGCAATCCAATACACCGTCATCCTATTTGCAATTCTCACACTTTCGATGGACCTAGGCGCACAATGCGCAATGTGCCGCCAAACAGCCGAAAGTGCTACTGAACATGTGAACAAGGGAATAGGCGAAAGCCTGAATTCGGGCATCGTCTATTTGATGATGGTGCCTTATGTGCTAATAGCTACAGTTGGTTTTGTTTTTTTTAGAAAAAAAATAGTGGGCCTTTTTTTCAACAAATGAAAATACAAACAGCAACTTACATTTATTCAATCGTCAACAAAACCTTAATAAAACAATTAGACAATTCAGATGGTTTGGTTTTTGGCATCGGGCCGCGACAAATTTTCTGATAACCTTCAATATTCAATTTTACAACCATGAAAAAAATAATTGCATCACTCCCATCAGCAATTTTCATTCTTTTTGCGCATGTCTCGCACGCTCAATTCACTACTGAAAAAGCAATAGACTCCACTGAAATTGCAACAGTGGAAGATCAGAAAATGCAGTTGCTGGTAACCGACTTCAAAACAAAGCGGGTGATGGAAGCCGATGTTTTGGTAAAAGGATTGAACCCACGCAAAACCATCACCTTCAAAGAACTCAGTGATACTACCTTAATATTAAAAAAATATAGAGAATACACAGTGTCAGTTATCAAAAAAGACTTCATGTATTTCGCACACAAGTTTTGGCCCGATGAAAGCACTATGCACCTGGAAAGAATAGAGCTAAAGCCATTGTCCATAGGCCTTAGAACAAGTGTAGAAGACATCACATTTCTTGGAGACGATACCGATATTTATTACAAATCATTGCCCGCTTTGGAGGAAATTGTATCCTTCCTTACAGCAAATCCCACTATCAATATCTGTATAGTTGGCAACGCAAATGGGCCTGTTGGTTCCGAACAAAAAAGTGATTCTTTCTACCGAAAAGTGAGCGAGAAGCGAGCAGAAGCAGTGCGCGATCATCTAATACAACACGGCATACTAGAAGAAAGACTTACTATTAGAGGTGATGGAAATAAAACCATGCTTTATCCAGACCCACAAACCGATTGGCAAGTGAATGCTAATCGAAGAATTGAAATTGAAATAGTTGAATTGTAAAAAACAACCTTCCAATTCGGAAGGTTTTTTTTTGCAATTCAACATTGCGTTATTGTTGTTTATACTATTTCATAATTTCAATTGGAATAAAACAACTCGCAACCAACTCTGCGTAACCTCAGCGTCCTCTGCGGTTGAGAAAATAATACCGTATCGATATCTGTTTTAGGCCAATCTTCGCTACGCTCGATTCGCCTCAACAGTTACTCTAACGGCATTAACTATGATGCAAAATATTTGTTTGAATGGATTGAATAAACAGGTCGCTCCTACGGAGCTAAAAAATCGGG
>JAYSWI010000304.1:0-1865 GCA_043718125.1 Flavobacteriales bacterium | reverse complement strand
GAATCGCTCTCAATCATAATAGCAGCCTCCCTGACTACATAAGGGGAAGTTTGTTTTTCCTTCCACATTTCAAAATTCTTTTTTACAAAAGGATGAAGCAAATGGTTGAGTTTGAGTAGCGCATTTTTATCAGCGAAAACGATGGCAGCTAGTGAGGACTTGTTCAACTCGCCCTTAGTAAAAACGTTTGGCCCAAATTCGATTCTAAGCAATTCCAACACTTCCTTTTGCTCTGTGTAAACTTTTTTTGCTTCTTCATCCGAATTAAAAACTGCAATGCCAAGAGTCTTGAGAATTGCACAAACAGTGGACTTTCCACTTCCAATACCTCCTGTAACGCCTATTGTTTTCATGCTGAAATAAAAAAAAGTTTCGATAAACTGAAACTTTGAAAAGATGACGAAGGTAGAAGCACCACAGGACTAAAACCCTTTCTTTGCTACCTAACATATTTATTCCCTTTATTCTTATGGGCCACCTAATTGCCCCCAGCATCTTGTCAGCTGATTTCGCGAACCTTCAACGCGATATAGAAATGATCAATCATTCCGAAGCAGATTGGTTACATCTGGACGTGATGGATGGTGTTTTTGTGCCTAACATTTCTTTTGGAATGCCTGTGATAAAAAGCATTTCAAAGCACGCAAAAAAACCTTTGGATGTTCATCTAATGATTGTAAATCCAGACAAGTATGTGAAGGATTTTAAAGAATGTGGTGCCAATATTCTTACAGTGCATTATGAAACATGCACGCATTTGCATCGAACCATTCAAACAATTAAAAATGAGGGAATGAAGGCCGGTGTTGCCATCAATCCACACACTCCGGTTTCTGTTTTGTCCGAAATATTTTCAGACCTTGATCTTGTGCTTGTAATGAGTGTCAATCCTGGTTTTGGCGGACAAACCTTTATTGAAAATACATACAACAAACTTGCTCAAATTAAAACTATGAAGCAAGAATTAAATAGTGAGTGCCTTATAGAAGTGGACGGTGGAGTGAGCGACAAAAACGCTGCAAAACTGATTGCTTGTGGGGCCGATGTTTTAGTTGCCGGGAATTATGTTTTTGCACATGCATATCCAATTGCCGCAATCAAAAGTATCAAGTAGCTTATCCTTCCTTAATTAGTATTTTTTAGAGCGTTCGTTTGATTTTTTTCAGACGCGCAATGACTTTGTTTTTTTTTAATACTCGTGTTTTCGAATTCGAAAATTGATGTATTCATTTTGATAACTGAATAGACTAAAGACTTAAATCAAAAACAACACAATCCTTGTGTTGAAATGGTAAAAGTCTTTACCGCTATGTTTTTTTTACGTACCTAACCCAACTTTAAATGACAAAGCTTTACACGCTGCGCAATGCTTTTTGTGCCCTATTGAATGCTATGAAATTGCGCTCAATAATTCTAACAACATGCATTCTTTTTTTAACCATTGAATCGCAAAGTCAATGCAACAACGTAACCTATGCTGGTAGTATTTGCTGCGCCCAAACTGGAGTGGCACCCTATGATCCTGCTCTTATTTGGAGCGAGAATTTACCTACCGGAGGCTCTGGCACAATTGAGTATTTGTGGATGTGGCAAAATGCAAGCACTGGTTGGAATTGGAATGTAATTTACCAAAACACAGATTGTTTTGATCCAGGAGTTATTTGCGAAACCACCATCTACCGCAGATGCTCTCGAAGGGTAGGTTGCAGCTCATGGGATGGAGAATCCAATGATATTTATGTGACTGTTACAGGTTCTTGCTGCAATAACATAACAGGTGGAGGCAACATTGGTTTCAACCAAAGCGGTTGTGTTGGTTTCGATCCAGCTATGCTCACCAATAATTTATTTCCAAGTGGTGGCTC
>JAYSWI010000303.1:0-5328 GCA_043718125.1 Flavobacteriales bacterium | reverse complement strand
GGTTCGTTATAGTTTCTGATATTGTTGAATGGATAGGGTGCCGGATAATCTGACCCAATAAATCCGGTAGTAATCATATCGTCATTCCAATCTGCAATTGTTTGGCCTTGTATGGGGCAACCCAAATTTACCCAGTTGCCATAGATCCAAGGGATAGATGGCGTGTAGCGTTGCAAAGTAATGTTGCCGCTCACAGCAGAAGCCGCCTGTATAGTGCTTATTGAAGCCGATCCGGTGATGGTTGACAATAGCGTCAAAATTCCACCTGTCTGCAGCGTGCCTTCATTTGGATATACAACGCCTTTTACATTTGTTGCTGCGGCTACCGTTACATTAAAGCCATCATTGTCGATAGTCATGTTATTGAAAGTAGTGGTTGATGCTCCAATGATACTTTGTGCCGCTTGGCCTTTGAAAAGTACATTTGAAGTTCCTTCTGTATAAGTTCCATCATTCAACCAAGTGCCATAAACACGCGTTGTGAAAGCACCACCTATTAGTGTTCCGCCAACATCAATGCTTAAATCATTTATTACCCAATCGGAATTCACCGTTACGTTGTCCGGAATATTGTCGCCTGTAGCTGAACCTTGCACTCTAAATCTTTTGTAGCGGCCACCAACCACCGCACTTGGTGCGCCTACTGGAGTAAGGCTCCATATCGAGGCCGAAACGTTTCCAGAAGCTTGGCTATACCATAGTTCTTTACATCCTTTTTGAGAAACAACTACATCATCAAAACGCATAAAATCTGAAACACCTGCAGTGTATCTAAAACGCATTCCGAAGTTTTGCATGATTGGATAGGTAAGTCCACCACCGCCAACATCCACACCTGTTCCTAAAGAAACCAATGCGTCAAAATCACCATTGGCATCTATTTTCAAATTCCAAGTTCCTGCTTCATTTAAAACAATTTCAAAACCAACCTTTGTGCCTGCATTAACATTGGTTACCCAATCGATAGCGGAGTTGATAATAGGTACTGCTGCATAAGCACCATTGGTAACACGGTACAACCTGATAAAGTCGTTGGTGCCAGCCGATGGCAAGGAACTTTGATCTATAACGACAGCATAACCGTCAACCGTTGCGCTATATAAAGTAGGTTCGTTAGCCGAAAGAAAAACCTGAAAATTATTATTTACAGATGGATCGTTTTGATATTTCACTTGAAAGCGCCAAGTAGTAGCAATACCAGATAACGCAGCATCATCAAAAGGATATGCTAAACTACTGGTGCCTGCACCAGCTTGAGTGCTATGTCGGGCACTGTATGTACCAGTTATTGGGGCTGCCGTATTTGCAGCCCAAGATGTGCCAGTAGTGGTCCAACCTGTTATTGAACCCGTTTCGAAATTTTCTGAAAGCAAAGTTTCATAGCCCATATTATCATCTATAATAGATGCTGTATATGTATTTGGTGTATTAATAAATGCACTGTTACCACCTGTTGCGTTTTGAAGGCCAAAAACCAGTGTGGCCAAATCATCGCAAAGGGCGTTGTCGTCAGGATCAAGATAAATGTTTTTTACACCACTTGTATTAGCGGCCCAAGTGAGGGTGATGGTTGTATATGGCCCTGCAAAATTTGTGTTTACTGTTGTCCCTCTTCCAACTCGCGCTGCTGCACCAGATGTAATCACCAGATCCACTGTTGTGGCAACCGTTGTTGATGGATTTGTTAATTGAACTTGCACCAGAAGGTTGCCAGTATTTGCAACGTCTTCATTTGCTGAACCACTTGTTAATCCAGCAATGACCAATTCGGTGTTGGGTGGCAGTGCAACCACACGGAGGTTATCAAATTCTGCTGCAGAACGCTCTCCTACACCTGAAGAATGATAAAAAATTGGACCTACATATCCACTTCCAGTTATTGCATGGGTGCCGTCAGTTGCTGAACCATGATTGACCGTAGCGGATGTTTCAACGCAGCTTAATGGTGTTGGTGTTGCCTGTGTTTCAGTGGGGTTTTGAGGTAAGTAGGAGGTGTAAAGTGTCCAAACATTGGTTTGAGAACGGGTCACTTTTACAGCTATTCCATAATCCAATAGTCCATTTGCTGTACTAGTAGTAGAGGTTAGAAAAGTTGTTGCGACACCTGCAGTAACCACTTGAAGTCTTAACTCATCCCCACCAAAATCATCGCCATAGGTTACTTTGTATCCACTTACAGCATTGGACTCAATATTGGAAGTTGTGCCGAAAAGAAAGACGTCAATTTTGTTGGCGTTAGTTGCTGCTTGAGCATTGTCGCGTCCAATCCAGAAGTACCATTCTTGCTGTGCGTTCCAAACTCCAAACAAGGTGCTTAAATATTGTGATCCTGGGCCAGTAGCAGCATTAAGTTTAACGGTATGCGTGCGTGTTTGCTCTGTTCCCAGTAGGCCAGAACAGGTGCTATTATTCACAATTAGCAAACTACCTAGATCACCATTTTGCAATGGGTTAGTAAAGTCACTGTCCGTAAAACAGTCATCGATGTTGAGTTCGAAATATGCACGGTAATTATTGCTGCTGTTGCTGGCGTATTTTGTATTGGTACAACCACCGGCATCGTCTCCGGTAGCGTCATAATAAACTTCAATAACATAAACTCCAGACAAAGTAAGACCCGCCAGAATATTGGCCCCGCTAGTTCCTTTCCATTTTTGGTCGCCAGCATTATTGAGATCTGGGCCGCAAGCACCACCGGCACAATCTGTTGCTAAATAGTTGCAGCAAAAGGGAAGGCTGAGTGTAGAAAATGCGGGTGGTGTGTCACAGGTGCGGTAAACGCGGTATTGCAAGTTTGCACTACAAACGTTTGAAGCCGCATTTTTAAACGTGAGCACTTCGGAAAAATTTAAAGTGATGGTGCCGCCAGTGGTATATCTACCAAAGTTCCTGTGTTGGAAATCAGGTGCAGCGGTATTCATCAGACAATCGTAGTAGCCGCCATTGATGGACACTCCTGCTTTGTACAAGTCCCATGCAGCTTGACTTTGTACCGAAAAAAAGATGAATGAAAAAAATAGGATGGATTTAAGAGCGCTCATTTTAGTAAAGTTTTATTATCTGTTTGTAGATGAAAAAAGCAGGCACAGTTGCCTAAACTGGGACGGTAAAAGTAAAAAACTCAGTGGCATTGAACAAAGTATTTTTTTTGATTGGTGTATTTCGAACACTATTGTTGGCTTTGGATGGATCTCTCTGAATTTGATTTAATGCGCTAGAAGCTGCCATATTCGAATATCGTGAAAACAAAATGCTTCTTCAAATCTGTATTGTTCAATAATAAAAATGTAGAAATTGAAGGAGTACAATGGACAAAAAAAAATCAGATTGTATGAAATGAAAAGCGAAGTCTGTCATCAATTCCATTCTCAAGATTTATCGCATCCTGATGCGCCATTCTTTTGGGTAATAGTTGTTTACTCTGCGCTCTAATACTTTTACCCAACCTAACGGATGTGTCTGATGTGTCACCAAATACCAACCCTGTGGGGCATTTATCGGAATGTTTTCACCACGCAAATATTTCAAGCTATTTTCTAGGTCAAGTGCTACACTCAAATGGGATATTGAAATCAAAGCGGAAAGTGCAAGCGGATGTGCAGGAACAAAATCGGTTCGCAAAAATTTGCCAAGTTCAACTCCAGGCATTGTTATGTAGAGCGAAACGCAGAGGTCATTTAATTCTTCTGCGGAAAAGCAGGAAGCATAATGATCATTGAGGTTCGATTTAATGATTGATTCGTTCTGAATATTTATCCAATTTGGTAACGTGTTCAATTCATTTTTGGTCGCACTTGAAAATATTTGTTTGCTTCGTTTCTGCGCATGGCTTTTTATGCCGGAAAGCTTTTTCATCACACACAAAAAAAATCCTTCTCCACTTGTTTTGTGTGGCAAGAACTGATAAGCGATTACGCCATCTGTTTTTATTTCATGTATGTTCCATTCCTTTTCCAATTGTAATGACACACATTCTAGCTCGCCTTGCGCAATCCATTTTTTGCAATTCAATTCATTCTCTTCTGCCGAGAATGTGCATGTTGAATAGATCAAATAACCACCTTCTTTCAAGGAGGGCAATACGTCATGAACAATTCTTTTTTGACGCACAGAACAGTGCTCCACGTTTGACTTAGACCATTCTGCACGCGCTTTTTTATCCTTACGAAACATGCCCTCACCACTGCATGGAGCATCCACCACAATGCAATCGAAATAAGATGTAAGCGTTGAGAATTGAACAGGGTCGTTACACGTCACAATGGTATTTGTACACCCCCATTTGGTCAGGTTTTCACGAAGGACTGCGTTGCGTTGTTTTATTACTTCATTGCTTATTAGTCGTCCATTGTTGCCAAGGAAGGATGAAATAAGTATGGACTTTCCGCCCGGAGCAGCGCACAAATCAAGAGCCAGTAAATTGGTTTGCCCTCCAAACAATTGCGTCATTGCCTGGTGCAAAAACATGGACGAACTCTCCTGCGGATAATAGCAACCAGCATGAAATAACGGATCAAGAGTAAACGAAGGTCGTTCATTTAATACCCTTCCATTTTCAAACCATCTCACCACTTGCTCATGAGCAAAACGGTCGGATTTTTTGCGCTTGTGGAGATGGATACTTGTTGCAGGTTCTTCTTGAAGTGACGCCAACAATTGTTCATGTTCGGTACCAAATTGAATTGCGATACGATCTGTGAAATCCTTCGGAAACGATTCGTTATGCAATGCTGTCTTTTCTTTTAAGATTTGGTTTCTATTGTGCCCGTGCGGGCAACATCGCCATTATTGAAATTCAAAAAGCACTGCATTTTTTTCAACCGCATTGCCTTTTATGGCGTTTACTTTTTTTACTATTCCCGCTGCTGGACTTTTTATTACGTTTTCCATTTTCATGGCTTCAAGTATTACTAGTGGGGTATCCTTTTCTACTTGTTCACCATCATGCACAAGAATATCGAGTACCATACCGGGCATTGGTGCTTTCAGGTCCTTCAGTTTTTTCTCACCAACTTCTTCCATGCCCAAGCTCTTCAACAGATCATCAAACCGATCTTTAAGTTGCACGGTGTATTTCGTTCCATTCACTTTGACTATTGACTCTTTCGTTTCGGAATTTTGAGCCACCATTTCCAAATTGTATGATTTGTTTTTGTACAAAACATGTAAATGATTTGCATCCGTTTCTATCGCATCCCAAATAAATGATTGTGGTGTGGAAGTATTTTTCAATGTTCCTTCTTTGCTTTTGCCATCCCAATCTATATCGATTGTTACTTTTCCATTGATAGTTGCGTGCAGCATCTGTGTTGTGGTTTTATTTGAAGC
>JAYSWI010000302.1:0-5340 GCA_043718125.1 Flavobacteriales bacterium | reverse complement strand
GAATGTGACCCTTCCAAATGCTGGGGGTTTTTATGTTTCTGTTATTGAAGATGGGAACGTATTTACCAAACGAATCATCAAGCAATAACACCAACAATTATTTGCGTTTTGGAAAAGAGGAACAATGATCCACTGCATGGCGTGACATTAGAAATGGTGTTGCAGTTTTTGCTGGAGAGATATACGTGGCAGCAATTGCACGATCAGATTCCTGTCAATTGTTTTGCTAGCAATCCATCCATCAAATCGAGTTTGACCTTCTTGCGCAAAACGCCTTGGGCAAGAAAAAGATTGGAAGACTTTTACATTTATGTTTCAAATAAAAAAGTACTAATAAAAAATCCCGACAACTAATGTGTGTCGGGATTTTTTTTGTATGATAGGGTTGCGTTTCAATGCAACAACTATTGTTTTTTTCGAAGAAGACTATTCCTTCACTATTGTTTTGAAAACTATGTTACCACCAGAAGTAATTCTCACATTGTAAATTCCAGCAGCCCAAGCAGAGGTGTTCACAGGTAGGTTGTAAGCGCCACTCAATGTTGGATAATTTTTGTGTGCAATAAGTTTCCCATCTGCACTGATGATGTCCACTTGTACATCGGTTGCTAAATTGAATTTTGTGGTGATGAAACAAACATCTGTTGTAGGGTTGGGATAGATATTAAAGTTAGCATCGGGGGCGAATACTTCCTCGACACCTGTAACAGAAGTGCCAACAACATAGCCATTGCTAACAGCTTGTGTAATGCTTTCAGAGGCGGCATTATCCACAGTGCCATCAGGTGCAATAACCATTGCAATGATGTGGATGCTGTTCTCATCCCAGTCTGTTGGCAATATGAATTGGGCATTGTGAATGTTGACATCACCCATGTCCATCATTCCCATGAAGGCATTGGGCAAGCCACCAAAACTTGGAACGATGGTGCGGGCTACATGATCATATACCATCTGCGCGGCTGGCACCGGACTTGGCAATGCTTCGTAACCACCCATGTCTCCATTTGCTCCACCAGCATAAGCGTTGGCCTGCGCCCAAGTGGCTCCTGTTCCTGTAACGTCATCTTCTGTAAGTACAAATGCAATCTTATAGTTGCCGGAAACATTTTGTTGGAACGTGGTGGTTGCACTCACATTCAACACACGTGTTCCTGCATCCCAAGTCGCTCCATTTTGGATAAATGCTTTTGGTGCCATTTGTATTCTTTCTAAAAAAGGAATTTCGAATTGGGATGGGTCATACTCTGGGCCACGATCTACTACACCACTTGGGTAGCCACCTATGAGGGGTGCGATACCGGAATCATACTCAACATAGGTCATGGGGTCTGCATTGTGGACGGCTATTCCCACATACAAATCGCCATATTGAAGGCTGAGTGCTTCCATAAAAACGGCACCGCGCACACACCATGGGCACCATGTTCCGGTGGCTTCTTCAGCAATTACTTTTTTGCCCGAGGCCGGCACAATCGGGTTTAAACTCAAAGTTTTTATATCATCTCCAGCTACATCGTCCGAAGCATTTCCATTAACGTTGCTGATGGTGGCTACCACACTGTTTGCGCCAGCTATCAAAGTAAAATTGCCGCTGAATGCAACGGGATAAAATGCGAGTGACGCAATATTTACACCTGTGATATTTTCTGTAAGTGTGTTGCCGTTGTATGTCAAGGATAAATCGAAAGAATTGATTACAGTAGTTCCAAGATTGCGCACCACCACTTCTGGTGTTGCGGTTTGCCCAGCCAATGCATTGCCCAGATTGTTGATGGCCGTAACTGCACCATTCATATTAGACAAGGTGTATGGTATATATTCATACGATACATCATCTACATAAAACTGATTGTTGAGCACAGGATATATGTCCATGCTTGCTATTTGAGTAGATCCATTGGCATAACTTCCTTGCGATAAATCATCGACCAATACTTCCCAAGTGTTGGTGCTCAAATCATTTTCCATACGCAACTTGAACCAAGCATCTTCCGGAAAAGAAGCGGCAAGTAGCAATGTGCCGCCTGAGGTAAATTGTGCAATGCCACCGGCAAGGAAATAAACATCTGCAGCCCAAGTGGTGCCAATAGCATCTTCTTGTTGGAAGTTGAAATACGCACCGGTACCCGATGAGTTGATGTACATCCACATTTCGAAATTGAATTGACCAACGGCAATTTCACCGGGGAAAGGAAGCACGCAGTCTTGTGGCCCACCATTGGCTCCTGTCGAGCTGAAGTATAGAGAGTTGCTGCCGCTATGGGCTAATGTGGCACTCACGTTGGTGTCATCAGCACCACCGTTTGGGCTGGCCCACGTTTCCCAAACAGGGCTTGTTGCAGCTAGGGCTTGGCCAACAGTATAGCTTTCGAAATCATCGCTGAAAGTTTGTGCTTTCAGATTTGCAACACAAACAAATATGGTTGCGGTAAGTAGAATTTTTTTCATGTATGAATTTGGTTTATTAAAATTGAAGGCCAAATGTATTCAACCTGACTAGCCAACTAAATAAAGTTGCATTTAGAATTGGGGTCTTAAAGCGATCACATTGCTCTATTTTCGAATATCTTTCTGGTTTTGGAAATGATGCTCTCAGGTAGTTTTTTATAGTTGAGAACCGCTATACTCGCATAGAACAAAATGCTATCTGATTTGTTTCAACTTATCTTACTCCAGTCGCTTCTGTGTCTTTTTATTTTTTTAAGTTGGTCATCAATTCTTTTGTTTTTAGGCAGTGCCAATGCGGGATCTTCATCAAGAATTTCAAGTGCCATTTCGCGGGCCGTGCTAAGCATCATTTGGTCGCGGGCCAAGTCTGCCAATTTCAGATTGAGCATACCGCTTTGCTGTGTTCCGCTCAAATCGCCTGGGCCGCGCAGTTTGAGATCTACTTCGGCTATTTCAAAACCATCATTGGTGGCGGCCATTGTTTGCAGCCGCATTTTGCTCACGCTGCTTTGCTTGTGGCCGGCCATTAGTATGCAATAACTTTGGTCAGCACCACGCCCAACTCGTCCGCGCAATTGATGCAGTTGAGATAGTCCAAAGCGCTCGGCACTTTCAATGATCATCACACTTGCATTGGCTATGTTTACTCCTACTTCTATCACCGTTGTGGCTACCATTATTTGTGTTTCGCCTTTTACAAATTGCGTCATTTCATATTCGCGTGCTTCTGGTTTCATTTTGCCATGCACAATGCTGATGCGATAATGTGGCAGTGGAAATCTGCGAACGATGCTCTCATATCCATCCATGAGGTCTTTGTAATCCAGTGTTTCACTTTCCTCTATCAATGGATAGACAACATAAATCTGCCTACCCAATGCGATCTCTTTTTCCATGAAACCAAAAACTTCTATGCGTTTGCTGTCGCCTTTCACTTGGGTGATGATGGGCTTCCTTCCCGGTGGCAATTCATCTATAACACTGATGTCCAAGTCACCATAAAGTGTCATGGCTAGGGTGCGCGGAATGGGTGTGGCGGTCATCACTAATACGTGTGGAGGCAATGCTGCTTTCTTCCAAAGTGCTGCCCGTTGCGCCACTCCAAAGCGGTGTTGCTCATCGATGATACACAAACCAAGATTGGAAAATTTCACTTTATCTTCTATCAAAGCATGTGTTCCTATGATAAAATTTATGTCACCATTCTCAAGTCTATTCAACAGCTTTTTTCGAGCTGCCCCTTTTATATTTCCTGTAAGTAAGGCAATTTCAACCTTGCTTTCGATAAGCAATTCACTGATGCTTTGTAAGTGTTGTTGGGCAAGTATTTCTGTTGGCACCATCAGGCAAACTTGATAGCCATTGTCCATCGCTATCAATGCGCTGAGGACAGCCACAATTGTTTTGCCACTGCCCACATCGCCTTGTATCAAACGGTTCATGTGTGCGCCACGGGCTACATCAGTGCGTATTTCTTTCACCACTCTTTTTTGCGCTGTGGTAAGTTCAAAGGGCATTTGATGGGAATAAAAATGGTTGAAGTGGTCGCCAACTTTTGCGAAAACAACACCTTGCACTTCGCGTGTATTGGCCAATTTTAATTTGGCTATTTCAATTTGCAGAAAAAATAATTCTTCAAATTTTAATCTTCTTCTTGCGGCTTCTAAAAAGGCAATGTCTGTGGGCAAATGAATTTGAAAAACGGCCTCACTGCGTGGCATCAATTTAAAGCGATTGAGCAACTCATCGGGCAAAGTTTCATCGATAAATGGCTTGGCATCTTCTACCAGAGAGCGTGTCAATTTTGCAATTGCATTGCTGGTCAAGTTCATTCGGGTGCATTTTTCGGTGGTGCGATAAACGGGCTTCAAACCATTGCCTTGTGTGATGCGCGCTTCCTCCATCAACTCCAATTCTGGATGTACGATATTGTATTTTCCTTTGAACGCTTGTGGCTTGCCATAAAGTATATAAGGAGTTTTTAGTTTGATGTATTCCCGAAGCCATTTTAATCCCGTAAACCATATTAATTCTATGTCGCCACTTTCATCTCTAAAAGTGGCCACCATTCTTTTTGCACGGGCATCTCCCAGTTCTTTATAGGCTACTATTTCGCCCATCAATTGCACATGAGCTGCGTCACTTTGAATTTCATTTATACTAATTATTTGCGATCTGTCGATGTATCGAAATGGGTAATGTTCGAGTAAATCGCTGTTGGTATAAATTCCCAATTCCGTGCGCAATACCTGTGCACGATTAGGGCCTACTCCCTTTAAATATGTGATACTATTTTCTAACAAAACTTGATCGTTTAAAAGAAGCGGGCAAGATATGTTTTGAAGGTGCTTTGCATTTTTATGGACCAAATAATATTTGAATATCAATGGCTAAAAAGGCGGCCTGAAAAAATTTTGGGCACAAAAAAACCCATTGCTTTTTGCTACGGGTTAATAAATTTATTGTACCAATAATTCTATTTGTATTTCAATTTCTGACCCACACGAAGTTTGGAGTTTTTTTTGATTTTATTCATTTTACAAAGTGCGTCAATACTTGTCCCTTTCTTGCGGGCTATTGCACTGAGCGTCTCGCCACTTTTCACCGTATGCGTTTTTGTAGAAGTTTTTCGAGCGGCAATTGTTTTGGGATCAACCAAAGATTTAGTGGCATATTCAAAGTGCTCTTTTTCCAAGGTAAATTCCCAATCACGTAGGGTTTTCTTTCCGGGATCTACAATCAAATTTGGATCAATGGCTTCGCCCATAAAACGCACTTCGAAGTGCAAATGCGCACCATAAGAGCGTCCTGTATTTCCGCCAAGTCCTAGCAGTTGTCCAGCCTCTACGTGGTCCCCCGGCTTCACTTTGCGCTGCGACATGTGGGCGT
>JAYSWI010000301.1:0-5346 GCA_043718125.1 Flavobacteriales bacterium | reverse complement strand
TGCCCGCCAAGTGCAAGTTCCCCAATCACTTTATCGGACTCCTTTTGTCCTAAGTTTTCAATCAGACTTTTTTCATATTTAGTGGTGGTAATGTCCACGGGTTGCAAATTTGGCCATTGTTCTATTTGGTCTGAAATGCGCTTCATTGCTCCTTCTTCTATAGGGAAGTTGATGAATGATGTGGTTTGTGAAAACACTTCCTTGTTGGAGCTTTTGTATTTCATATCGCCCACATTCGAAATTTTCAACATGCCATAATCCACATTAAAATTCACTTTTCCATCGCCTGCCAATTCGCAATTCACGGTGTTCAACACCACCAAATTACCGGCAAGTTTTGGTTGTTTTATTTTCTCTTTCGAACCAATCAAATAGCACCGTGTTGGCTTGTCGTAAAACAAAAACCCGGACGCCTCCACAATGCCTTCGTCTTCCCCTTGGCGCTTATCACTCAAGAATGCGGGATATGCATCCAATGGACTGTCAGCAGTGACCATCACACCCACGCCCAATTTTTCCATGTCCATATTTCTAAGTAAAGTATCCACGGGAATCAAAATTTCTTCCGGATTTATTTCTGTTCTAAACCTGAAATAAGTGCGTGGCATGTTTTCACAATTGTGCAAAATTTTGACACCTCCGTCAAAGGTCAAATACATTGAACTGGCCTGCAGCTCGAAGTCTCCATAGTACTCATAAGCTGTGGCTAAGAAAAATTTGTCCTCTTGTTGGATTTTTCCAAAGGCAATTGTCTGAAAAGTGCTGTCTGTTTTTATTCTATCCAAGTGTACAATTTGCTCTTCTTTGTTTTCGTCTATATAAGAATAATCTCCCTTGCCGTAATAGCTTTTTCGTCCTTCAATCTTCAATTCAGCATTGAACATTTTGTGATATTGTGTTACATAATTGCTTAGAATTTGAGCCCTATTTAGAGGTCGCATGTCTGCAAATTTTTCTATTATCACTACTCCACTGTCTGGAGTTATTTTAGAATCAGCTACTACGATATATTGAATTTTTTGGCAAGTCAGCAGGCTTTTTCTAAGATCAAATTTTGCACGTGAGGACAAGAAATTGAGCGAATCTTGACCTTCCGCAATGGAATAAAAATTTGATCGCTTGAACTCATCGTTGGTATCAATCAATAAATTATCATTTGCAGTTCTTGACGATGCAAGGTCGAGTTCGTCCCTGTCCATAAACCACGTGAACTGGTCCATGTAGCAGATATATCGGTTGGTTGGGAATTCAATCTTTGTTTCTCCACTATTGCTTTTAAAAAGTCCTTGCCTTTTATCGAAATCCACATTTGCATTGACGTTGTCGGTTTTAAATGCAAGTCCGTTTGCTTCGCTTTCATCCATGCCTGCCAATTGAAAAGAGGTAGTGTCGCCCAGAATTTTTCTTCGTGCATAACTGAAGTCGTTGGATGAAAGCTTTGCACCACTGAACTTCATATCACCTTCGCCTCTCATTCCATTTGGTTTCAAGTGTATAGTGCCCTCAATGGTTGCTTCATTTTCAAAAAAGTCGATGGGCGTGTCAATACTTTTCACATCGAGTTGATCGAGCTTGGCGAAAAAAGTAAGCATGGTTGTATCACATTTTGTTTTGGGTATTTCGATCTTACCACTTTGTTCCCTATTCACATAACTTTTGGTAATGCCCAGCATAGAATCTGGCAAATAAGTGAACTCATCAGACGAGGCAGAGGTGGTGATGTAATGAAAATCTCCTTCGCCCTTCAAGCCACTGTAATCCAATTTTAATTTTGCATTCACCTTCGCTTTTCCGCCATAAGCGGTAATTCCAGTGGTTCCTGTATTTCTCTGAAAACCTAACGAGAAGTCTTCCATCAAAACAACAGGTTCTTCTATGTCCGGAAAAATTCCACCGCTGATAAGTGTACCATTAAATCGCAAATCCTTCTTACTAAAATTGTCGAGGGAGTCGATTGTGAATGGCTGCACTTCATAATAAAATTTATCGCGTTTGTATTGTCCTTTTTGAATAGAACTTTGGTCCCAATAGAGATAAGACAACTTGGTACAAGTGAAGATGGGAAATTGAGGATAGGCGTAACTATGGAATCCGCCTTTGTTGGTAGGCGAATCGACCCGAATGTTACCAGCAATATCATGCAGCACATTTTTCAACCTGCGTTTTATCGGATTGCCATATTCGTCTTTTCCTAGCTCTTCATCTTCCACATAAATTCTACATGAGTCCACTTTCAATAGTTCAAGTTGAAATTTTTCATAAGAGAAAGAATACTCCGGGCCAATGAACTCAAAATTTCCTGCAAACACTCTTCCTCCAAAAGTGAAATCGCGATTTTTTTTCAGTATTACTTCTCCGTTGGTTGGCGTTATTCTCACTTGTTGCGAATCGCTAAGTTGAAAATTTTCTACCCCTCTCAAAAGCAAATCATAATTCAACAAACTAAGCTGGGCGTTGGAACCGCTTTTTACTTCACTACTAAATTGAAGTACATCATAATCTCGCTTTCCGATGTTATTTTCAATGTACCAATAAAGTTTTGGTTCAACCACTACGTCATGCGTTATCAAGTCGTATTTGACAAAACCTTTGTTGTTTAAGTCAATCAATTGCTGGTGCCATTGTTCTTCGCTATGCCTATGAAATTTTGCAATATCATAAGCTCTAAACTTTGTACTCTTCAGTGCATCTGCTACTTGCTTAATTTCAAATAATGGATGATTGAAACTGATGCCCATCATGCTTTCATAGCGCTTCCTTTTGAAATAAGAATTTGATTCGAATGCGCCATAATGCTGCTGTCCACCTTCGAGTGTGCCCATCTTTATCAATGGGTCATCAATGTTCCAATACATTGCTTCGAAATACATATCCACATTGTGATAGGTGTTTTGAAACGGTGATTTGCTAATGCCATCTTCGCTACGAAGCAACACCACTAGTCGCTTTTCCTTGTCAAATGAAAAATTGAGATCGGGATGTGTAATGGAATCCTTTTCTATTAAAAAAAGAATTCGAGAATGAGGTGCAGTAATTCGATCTGGTTTTATATCGAATTGCATGCCTCTAGCGATCATAAACTTTTTTGAATCGCGGTAGAAAGTTAATTGCGCAGGTTGCTCTGCAGTGCCGCTGCCCAGTAGGTTGGCTCCAGCCATAGTGAATCCGCCATCATAATCCACTCCCTTCACTATATTCTGAATTTGTAACCGCTTGTAATAGGATTCGAATTTTGGATAAGTAGCTGATTCAGCAGTCTTGTCCGCTAAGATTTTTTCTGTCAGAATGCCAAGAAGCGGCTTTTCGAAAAATTCGTTGTAGAAGGTGACAGAGTCCACCTTGAAAGTGGTGCCTTTTACTTTTATCTCATAGCTTCCAAATTCTGCATACGTTTTTGTGGGGTCAAAGCCAGTGCGCTGCCACGTTATTTTGCCCTTAGTTCCCAACCAACGTTCAGTTGAAGGAAAAAAAACACCTGCAGTTTCATACACCAACGAGCTATCTCCGCGACTGAAACATTTCAAAGTAAGTGCTGGAAATTCGATACTAGGAATGGAATCAAAAACAAATTTGTAGCCTTTGCTGCTGCTGACCCATTGGGTCGTTTCTGTTCTATAAAATGTCTTGTCTTCGAAAAGTCCTGCGGAGGCTTCCAAAAAATCATTGGTATAGCGCTTCATTTTTTTATCCTCCATTATTTGCTTAACAACTGATTGCCATTGCATAATGTCAAGGTCAGTTTTTCCAGCATTTGGAAGTGCTATTAAAGCCCGGATGTAATTGTGAATGTCGGGATAAACTTTGTTTTTGTTTTTGAGAAATAAATCAAATGTGTTGTAAATAATTTCCTTTTGTGAAAATGAATAGAAGAGTTGATCGATCCAAATAGGGGCAAATTTGCGCTCTATAAAATCTTGACCTTCCTCGCGGCCATGCAATTTGAACAATTCAGTTAGTTCTTCAATAAATACCTCTCCCTCACGGGTGAACTGAGTTAGTTTTTGTGCCCGCAAAATGTCCGCTGCGCATAGCACTATTAATAGAAGAACAATTTTTTTCATCATGGTATTCCTTGCGATAATGAAGCCACATCGACTCTAAACAATTCTAATGATGCCTTAGTATTTGAAATGATGCACCACAGGGAAAGAATTGAACGGAATTTTGCACAATTATTATTAGTCAATCACTCATTCGTGATCGCAAAAAAAAAGAAAGCCATGTTTGGCAACTACAAATAATTTGTTCTATGAATTTAGTTTGATTTCACAATTTTCTCAACCCGAAGCACTTGATTGTCGCTGAACAAGCGAACGAAATAAATGCCACTAGAAAAGTGTTCAGTAGAAATTGTAAGACTGCTATTTGCGATAGTAATGCTTTTTTCAAATTGTGTTTTGCCGAGTAGATCAACTATTTGAACCTTGTTACATTTTCTTCCATCTTGATCCAAATGCTGAAGCGTAATGCTCTGATTAAATGGATTCGGAAATGCCTGAAATTGATTTTCATTTTCAATTTCAGAAACATCAATGATGGTATAAACAATCACATTTGAAAAAAAAGTATTACAGCCAAGCACATCGGAAACCGCCACAATGTAAGAGCCACTTTGAGTTGGGTTGTAGGTCATGGATGTTGCTCCATTTAACAAATTTCCATTCAGATACCACTGATAGGAAGGTGCGATTGTGGAGGAAAGCACATTTCCATTCAATGTGATCACAGGCGCATCGGGTATCCCAACAACAGTGATATTGGTATATGCTTCATATTGGCATCCACTTGAACCTAATGCAATGTACGTGTAGTCAAAAGAACCAGGAATTGCTGTATCGATTGAAACTATATCCATATCAGGATCAGTATCCAGAATGCCCGGACCCGTCCAGTAGGTGGAGTCCGCATCCACACCAAAAGTTTGTGTATAAGCTATATACTGGCTTACAGAAATATTAAAATTAATGGCGGTTTGAAATACGAAACCATCATCAGATCCAACGACATCTTGGAAATGGAAAATCCAATTGCCATTGACTGGACATCCTACCAAATCGCACAAATCTCCTTCTGCTAAATATTCGCCAGAAGGTGTGTCTCCATTCAAATTTGCAAATTCTCCAAGTGTAATTGTCGCATCGGGACTCCAGAAATATTCGTAACCTATACCTTGGGTACCGTTCTCGTTGTCAATAGGCTCGCCCAACCAATTGCCACCACCGGTTTGTTGCAACAGCGCAACGGTAGTTCCGTTTGGGCATTCTATTTCTACTATGATATCGTTCATAAAAGAGTGCTCCATGTTGATCATAAAACTGCCTATTTCATTGCAGTTTTCAATTACTA
>JAYSWI010000031.1:0-2851 GCA_043718125.1 Flavobacteriales bacterium | reverse complement strand
AAAATCATATCAGGCCGTTTCAAGTAATCTATGTATTGCACCGATCCATTGATTTGTGGAAATCCAGATGCAATCAATTCCTTAGTGGAAAGGTTGGCCACATCAGAATCATAATGGGTGCTTTTTGCTTTGAAAGAATTTATAATTGCATATTCCTGTGCTTGCAGTAGCGAGAATTCAGAGACCGTTACTTGCGCTTTGGTGTCTGCCTGAAAAAGAAGCAGCATCACGCCAATCCACAATGCCTTTGATGTTTGAAATTGTTTTTGCATAAAAATCATTCAGTTTCTATTTCGTTTGTTTCATTTTTTTGGTGGCGAGATATTCCAATCCTTTTTCTGATGCAATGCCACGCACATGGTATTTGAATAGCTCCTGATACACTTGCGGCAAACTCCATTCTTTGCTTGGAAAAAGTTTTTGATCAAAAATCAAATCGATGCGTGCGATGTAAAATTTAGCAATGGCATCGGCATTAAAATCTTTTCTGTAGAGACCTTCGCGTTGGCCTTTTTTCATGTTCAGCAACATGCACTCATGTATGGCTCTGTGTCTTTCTTCAAGCATTTGGCTATACACTTCCGGGTGGTATTTCTCTAAGTCATATACAATGCTTGGATGAATTTTGCTGAGCAGATCCATCACCCATTGCATTACTTCAAAAAGTTCGTCCACGGCATTGAGGTTGCGAGTGGTTATTGCTTTTACTTGTTCGTCTTCCAATGCGCTGTGTGCAAGCAAGGCGCGCTCTACCAACTCTTCCTTGTCCTTCACATAGATGTACAGCGTTTTTTTTGAAATGGCCAAGTGCCTAGCCATATCGTCCATGTTCACGCTCTTTATGCCGTATTGCATAAAGATGTTTTTTGCATTTTGATAAATTTTTATTTCTTTCTCGTCTGCCATTTCTAAAATTTGCGGGGCGAATGTAAATACATTTTTTCCAATGGAAACGTTTTTTGTTACAAAACGTTTCCAATCATTTTTTCATGAAAAAATAGAGGCAACAAAAAAGTGTTGGGAAAACTTGAAAAAGTTTGAGTTTCTTGGCAACCAAAGCTGGGCTGTATTCAATACCTTATTGCTAATTCTATTAGTATCTTTTCTTAAAGGCCGAGGCGCAGAAGCCACAGAGTTTGCGCAAAGAATTTCCTATTAATTTCTAGCGTTTTTCACTTTTCAAACAGAACACGAATGAAACGGATTGAACAGATCGGCACGGATTTGAAAAAATGTTTTTTGTTTTTTCTCAGCGGCAGGCGAAGAAATTGCGAAAAATTCAATATGAATTCTTATTCCATTTCAAATTGTGCATGCATCAATCATAAAATTACCATTCTACAATTTTATGATGTGCGTCAAATCTTGTTTGACAGCAATATGAATCAAAGGTTTTATTCGCGCTGATCATCGCGATTGTCGCGCACCTCTTGTGGCTTCAAGGGATTGGAAGCAAACTCACGGTATTGTTTTCTGCTTTTGTAAATATCGCAAGCCGCAAATATTGCAGCGCGCATAGAGGAAGGGTCTGCCTTGCCTTGGCCTGCGATGTCAAAACTGGTTCCGTGGTCGGGCGAAGTACGCACAATGGGCAGCCCTGCGGTGAAGTTTACGCCCTGATCGAAAGCCAATGCTTTGAATGGTGCAAGGCCCTGATCATGGTACATGGCTAGCACAGCATCAAATTTTTTGTAACCTGCTGTTCCAAAAAAACCATCGGCACCATAAGGGCCATAAACAAGCAATCCCTTTTCTGAGGCTTCACGAACTGCCGGAAGAATGATTTCTTTTTCTTCGTTTCCTATCAATCCATTATCGCCTGCGTGTGGATTTAATCCCAGCACTGCAATGCGTGGTTTGTTCACGCCAAAATCTTTTTGTAAACTTTCGTTCATCAATTTCAGTTTTTCGAGGATGCGGTCTTTTGTGATGTTGGCCGCCACTTCTTTTAGTGGAAGATGGCCGGTCACTATTCCCACTTTCAACACCTCGCTCACCAAAAACATGAGCACCTTTTCTGTATTTGCAAATTTGGCGAGGTACTCGGTGTGTCCCGGAAAATTAAAATCCTTATTCTGAATAGTGTCCTTGTTGATGGGTGCAGTAACGAGGACGTCCACCTTGTTTGAAGCCAAATCATTTACTGCTGCTTCCAAACTTTTGAATGCAAAAAGGCCTGCGTCTTTATCTGCTTTTCCAAATTGAACTGTGCCTTTAAAATCCTTCCAAACATTCACCACATTCACTTTTTTGGTCAGTGCTTCTGCGGCCGAATTCACATTGTTGAATTGAAACTCCTCTTCGCCACTTGCCTTTTTGTGTGTCTTGATCACCTCCGGATTGGCATAAATAACGGGAGTGCACATCTCGGCCATGCGGGGATCAGCAAATATTTTTATTATCGTTTCAAGTCCAATTCCGTTGATGTCACCGCTGGTAATTGCAACTCGTATTTTGTTGTCGCTCATAAGTTCATTCTTGATTATTGAAAGTGAACAACCGTTCGTTTTCAATTGGATAAAATCGAAATTGATTTAGCAATAATTGCGTTTTATAAAATCATAAAGCATCCTCACGCCCACGCCACTGCCGCCTACTGTTCTATATGAATTCGCCTTGTTGCTATAGGCAGGGCCGGCAATGTCAATATGAATCCAGGGATAGGAAGTGAAGTGTTCTAAAAATTTTCCTGCGGTCATTTGGCCTGCGTTTGGACCTCCTAAGTTTTTCAGATCAGCTACATCGCTTTTTATTTCGTCACCATAATCTTTCCACAACGGAAATTGAATGGTGCGCTCCCAGGTATTCATTCCGCTTTCGGCCAACTGATCCAATACAGGCTGCGCTGCTG
>JAYSWI010000004.1:0-8855 GCA_043718125.1 Flavobacteriales bacterium | reverse complement strand
AAATGAAATTATTGGCATGTTGAATCTGGATAATATTGCCACCATCGGCAGTGAAAGAGGACACGATAACAGTACCGTCCAAAACTGCTTTCACAGGTTCTTCTTTTGGTGCCACCAGATCAATTCCAAAATGGCCCTGTTTCGGATCGAAGTGATTGCTAATGGTACCATTGACCGGTTTGAAAAGAAGAAATCCTTTTTTTGTATGAACGTTATTCTCTTCTAATGTCAGGCTGTATCGGTCTTGCTCGCTTAACTGTTGTCGCAATTTTTTTTCTACGTTCGAGGCATTGTAGTTTAGATTTACTTTCTCCACTTCTATTTTTCCAGTATCTGCCGAGTTGCTCAATTTGCCACCACTCAATATCACACGAAGATCACGACTGTACCTGTCTTGCTGGCGCGATATCTCCAGCAAGGAGTCCACGCGCATCCTGGCCTCAATGGCTTCTATGTTGAAAGTTTGATCTGTGTAGCCCGGCAAAAGCCTTTTCACCGGAGTGTAGGCAATGAGGCCATAAAACAAAGCTCCAAACACAATCAGAAAGCCACCTAGCAGAATTATCAAATTCATTGGGGTGAGAGAATAGCTGAATTGCTCATCAAATGTCTTTTCGTTGATAACAGTGAGCCTGAACTTGCTTTTCAGCTTCTTCATCAATCGCTTGCGTTTGGGTTGTGGAGTTGCTACCATTGCTTTAGCTGAAAAGAAAAAAATTGAGCACGTTTCAATAAAACGTAATTGATAAACACGTATGATGGATATTTAGTGCAAGTGTAAAAATCTTTATTGCTAAAATGAAATATTTTCGCCCCGATGCAGTTTACCGCTTGCCCAAAAAAAATCCGAATAGTGAATTTGCGCTTTCTTTTATATGCTTTATGTTGTGTTGTAATTGCGTCTTGTTCCAACAAGCGCGACAGCACCGCTGGCCGCATGTATCACAATATGACTGCGCATTACAACGGTTATTTCAATGCAGATGAAAGCGTGCACAAAGGCGTGGTAAAGATTCAGGCAGCTCATAAGAATGACTTTGATAAAATTCTCCCAATATTTATTTATGGAGACGAGGAAACAGCCAAAGGATCTTACCCCGAAATGGAAAAGGCCATCACCAAATGTGAAAAAGTAATCACCAAACACAGTATAAAAAGCGAAAGTAAAAAGGACAAGGAAAAACCAAAATTCAACAAATGGATTGATGAAAATTATATGGTGATTGGACGTGCTTATTACTACAAAAGAAATTATGCCCGCGCGGCCGAAACGTTCAATTACGTAAATAGAAAATTCAAATTACCGGAAATAATTACCTCCTCCAACACTTGGTTGGCCAGAACGTACATACAGCAAAACGAATATGGTAAAGCAATACAATCGCTGCAAAGGGTAGAGGAAGAAAACAAAGACATGGATGAAGAACTGCTTGCAGATTTCCACTTAGTATATGCCGATGTTTATATCCATCAGGAAAAATTGGAAAAGGCTGCGGTTGAAATTGAGACAGCACTAAAGTACATAAAGAAAAAAAGGGATCGAGCTCGTCCACATTTTATTCTCGCACAAATCAACCAAGAATTAAACAAAAGCAGCGATGCACTAACGCATTATGAAGCCACTATCAATTCGCGGCCTCCTTATGAGCTGGAGTTTTACTCGCGCATCAACAAAGCATTGGCATACAGCCGCACCGGTGGCAGCTCAGAAGAAATTCAGAAGCAGCTTTACAAAATGTTGAGGGACGATAAGAATGTGGATTATCAAGATCAAATCTACTATGCACTTGGCGACATAGCATGGGAAGAACAACGCAGGGAAGATGCCATTACATTCTACAAAAAATCATTAGAAACAAACAAAGAGAATCCCAAACAAAGAGCCAAAATATTTGTGCGATTGGCTGACCTTTACTTTGATGAACGCGCCTACAAATTAGCCCAAGCCTATTACGACAGCACCCTAACCAAAATTGATGATAAACATCTGCGTTATGAAGTAGTGAAAACAAGGGCCGAGCACCTCACAGAGCTAATCAACAACTTAGCTAAAATAGAACTCAACGATTCATTGGGAGTTATTTGCAAACTGTCACCAGTGGAGCGGGACAAAAGACTGGCTGACATACAAAAACAGATGGAACGTGAACAGCAAGAGCAACGCAGAAAGGATGAGGAAGCAGCCGCCAATGCAAACACCGATGCAGTGGCAACTATCACGGGAAGTTTCTGGGCATACAATGCGACACTGCGCACCAAAGGCCAGCAAAACTTCATTGACAAATGGGGCGAAAGGCCATTGAAAGACAATTGGAGACTGCAATCGAAACTTGCACAATCATTCGGAGCGGGGGAGGAGAACATGGGCGCAAATGAGGACTCTACTGAAGTTGTTGGCAACAATGATATTGACGATAAATATAAAGTGCCTACGCTTGATGAATTGAAATCAAAATTGCCTTGTGACGACAAAGACAAACTGATAAAAATGGAGAAGGATGCTGCTGAAGGCTACTACATGGCAGGGGTGGTGTACAAAGAAAAATTGAACGATGAGGACAACGCAATCGGCACATGGCAAGAGCTTTTAGCCAACCTTGAAACCAGCGATTTTCATCCCACCACCTACTACCAACTCTACCGCACTTGGCTGAGCAAAGAAACCTCGAAGGGCTACATCAAAAATCCACTGTGCAGCACCTGTGAGTCAAAATATTGGGGTGATGAAATAAAGAGAAGATACCCCGATAGCGACTGGGCGTATTTGGTGGACAACCCCGACTATGTGGACATGCAGGACATCAAAAAGGCGGCAGAAACCAAAGCGTACGAACTAGTGTATGCCACCTATACCGATAGAAATTATTATCATCTAAAAACAACTTGTGATTCTGTTATTTACAACGAGCCTGACAATCACCTGGTCTGTAAGTACCGCTTGTTGCGAGCCATAGCTGTTGGATACACCGATGCGATGTATGGAGAAAAAGTAAATTACCAAAATGAACTGAACGAACTGGTGATAAAATGTGCAGGCAGCGAGGAAGCAAAACGTGCAGAAGTGCTACTTAAAGCCTTTAGCACCTCCAGCAATGCTGGTGGCACGGAAGAAAAAGTGGATGAAAGCAATGGCAACGAAAACGTAATCAAGCCAGACCCAATAACCAGCGACTCGAGCAACGTGAAAACTGACAGTCCATACAAATATGTGGAGGGTGCGGAACATTACCACGCCCTGATAATGCCGATAGCAGGTAGCGACATCAATAAAACAAAAGCCGCCATTGCCGATTTCAACACCACCTTCTTCGCCTCATCGCTATTGAAGGTGACCAATAATTTGCTCAACAAAGAACAACACCTGGTGTTAGTAAAATCTTTCAAACTACTTGAGGAGGCCAAGAACTATATTGGAACTTTCGATTCCGATTCAGAGAAACTCAGCGCACTGCACAACGAAGGGAATATGACATTTTTAATTTCCAAACAGAACTACATTACTCTCTTTAAGAGTAAGGACATAGCGGCCTACCTAGAGTTCTATGCGTCCAAGTACAATCAATAAATTCAACGTAACAACATGTTTTCAAACCACAAGCGTATGGCAAAAAACAACGACATTGTACAAGATTTAGCCATCAACAGAATAGTTGAAGGCACCAGCATTGAAGGCGAAATAAAATGCGAAAGCAATATCCGTATTGATGGTAGTTTTAAGGGAAATTTGTCCACAAAGGGTAGATTGGTAATAGGACCAAACGGAACCATCGAAGGCACAGTAATATGCCAAAATGCAGAAATTGAAGGCCTCATTAAGGGCCGTGTTAACGTCCAACAACTGCTGTCGTTAAAAGGAACAGCAAGGGTAGAAGGTGATATTTTCACCGACAAACTTGCTATAGAACCAGGAGCCACATTCACAGGTGGCTGCAACATGGGAGCGAAAGTGAAAGAAATTAGAAAAGACCTTAATGATGCAACAGCCACAACCCACGGATCCGCCTCAGCAGTCGCCTCCTCCTACTAATTCATTTTTGCGCTATAGCTCAATGACGGCTCAAATGGGCATTCCCATTGGCTTGGCGGTTTGGGGAGGTATAAAATTGGATCAGAAATTTCCCAATAGGTATCATGCTTGGACACTTATTCTATCCATTTGTGGAGTTGGTTTGGCCATGTATTCCGTCATACGAAGTTTGATAAAAACCAAGTAAACCCACCCACTAGTTTTCTTTTATGCCTAATCAAAAATCATTCGTTCTTGCATTATGTGCTGCACTTTCCGTTTTGCTCATTGTCAGTTTTTGTTTGTATAAAACAAATATGTTCATCACCGTTGGAGTGTTTCAAGTTTTAGGTTTTCTTATTCCGGCATTTGCTGTGCTCACTTTTTTATTATATAAAAACATCCTTCGCTCACACGCTAAAAGTCCAAAACGTTTCGTTGCTGCATTTATAGGCGCAGTATCCATCAAGCTATTTGCATGCGCCATTTTTCTGGGCGTCTATATGTACAATAATGGTGAGGGAAGAGTGATTATTGCAATAGCAACAATGCTCATTTATTTGGTTTTTAACGTGCTGCTCATTCGTTTTCTAATGGCAGCTGTGCGCAACAAATAGATCGGATTAATGACCCAACCCTGTTCGTTATGGCTCGCACAGCAAATACAGAAATACATGGGCTGACTTCTATTCAATATTTATCGGAAAAAACACATAGCCGACTTTTTCTTACACAAATAGAAGCTTATTTATTTCTCCTTTGATTGAAAAACTTTCTATGTATTTCTGTGTTTGCTGGGCGCCAGAAGGATTCAATTGCCCAGTGCAAGTGCTTGCACTAAATGCCCCGCTAGTGCGATAAATAGAGCGGTTGGCAGTTTGTCATGTTCGCTTGCTATTAATTCTTAAAACGAGACCGCTGCAAAACAACCTTGCTTTTTTCGTATAAAAAATTTCTGTGTTTTTTTTGCATTTTGTGGTTTGGTTGGTCTAGTTTTTCATGTCCTAATACCGATAAGGTATTAGCATGCAAAGCCTTTTTCAGAATAATTTTACCATTTAGTTATCTATAAAACGCAATGGTGCGCTAATGGATACTCTAGCAGCATTTACCTCAGCACTTGCGCGATAATTACATTCTAAGACTATCCCGCACTTGCAGGAGGACTAGTTTAAACTAAGAGAGTTATTTCTTGCAAGCCTCAAAAGAATAAGAAAAAAGAGCATAAAAGGGTTCTCTTACTTTTACAACTTAAAGACATCCATTAAATGAAAAATATTTTACGTGCCGCAATTATCTTTTTATGTTTTGTCCATTCAAAAAATGGCATCACACAATGCCCCACTTGCACACCCGATCTGAGTTGTATCAGCACGGATGGTTATCCTACCATTTGCCCATTCGAAGCCCCTGTGGCAACAGTGGGAGAATATTATGAGCATGTCCTCACGTTCTACATTCCAGCGCAAGTGGTGGACCCGGAAAGTGGCGTAACTGCTACTTTGATTGATGTTACATTTACCTCAGTAGCCGGTATTCCTTATGGTTTGGCGTTCACATTGAATGATGCTGATGGCGTCTATCATCCATCGGAAGGTGAGAATCATGGATGTGCCACCATCTGTGGGTTTCCTTTGTTGCCGGGCACCTACACTGTGAATATAACAGTAGATATTTTGGCCACAGCATTTGGGTTTGAAGTAACACAAGTTCAAAATTTTCCATATACCATTGTAGTTGTTCCGGGCGAAGGCGGTACAGATTCTTTTGTCTTTAACAATCCCGCTGCCTGTGGCAATTTGGACGTCACCTTTGAAGCCACCCTGCAAGCACCATTGCCATCAGTCACCACTTACAATTGGGATTTTGGAAATGGTGAAACAGGCACGGACACCATCGAAAATGTGCTGTATGATCAAGCAGGAGAATACGAAGTGATTCTAACCACTACCATATCTAATTATGCACTAAGTGCAGTCAGCGTTTCTAATCTAAGTACCAATGGCAATGGCGATGTGGACGAAGTTTTTTCGCCACCCGCTGATCCATATTTCATTATTACAGACGGAAGCAATAATGCAATCTACACCTCTTCCACAGTTAGTAATTCTAACAGCACCACTTGGAGTGAAATAAATATACAGCTACAAAATCCGCCATATACTGTCCAGTTTTTTGATGAAGACGATCTTAGCTCTGACGATGATTTGGGAACCACAACAATAGATATCACAGAAGGTACTAATTACTTTGATATTGGCAATGGAACGCAGGGAACATTTAGTGTTGCACTCAATCCAACTAACATTATCAACGACACCACAACGGTAAATGTTTTTCCAATTCCGGACCCAAATTTTGTAGTGGGCGGAACTACACTTTATTACGACAATCCCAATTTGGTAGGATTTGTTTGGTCTATTAACGGTATTGCAACCAACAATTTTACAAACATGATTACACTAACCGAAGGTGGCGAATACACTTGCCAAGTGATCAATGAGTTTGGTTGTATTGCAAGTAGTGAAGCCTACCTCTTTTGTCCTGCCATTGATGTGCAATTCGATTTGGTGGCCCAAGAGGTTTATGTAGAGAATATTTATGAAAGTTATCAGTGGTATTTTAATGGTGTTGCAATTGTTGGAGCAACTCAAAGTTATTTGTCCAATGTAGAAAATGGTAATTATGCTGTGGAATTGATCACCAATTATGGATGCACCACTCTCAGTGAAGTGTACACCGTCAATGTTGGAATTGAAGAGGAAATACTTAATAGCCTTAAGGCTTATCCAAATCCAGTGAGGGATATTTTGTATTTGAACCATGACGGAAGTGTGAACAATTCTTCAGTCATTATTTATGACTTGATGGGAAATATTGTAATGAAATCTTCTGTCGATGCCTTACCGCATAAAGTGGATTTTCGCACCTTTGCATCCGGAGTTTATTTTTTGGAACTTAATAATCACCGCACCAGAATTATTAAACAGTGAGAACAAGAAGAGCGCTGGTTGAGCGCGCAGGAAGCCATTACAGAGACAAACAAGAATGTTTGGATCATCTTCACCATTTGGCAAAGCATAAAACACCTTTACATGGAATTGAAATTGTAAATCTTAAAAGTGAATCAATTGAAACAAACTTCTACAAAGCGGTTTGGTTCGAGACTCAAACAAAGGTTTATGAAATAGCAGCGATTTTCATCAAAGAACAAATGGTAGGAGAATGGAATTATGCTGAATTGAAATTGTAGTCGTTTTAACAAGACTAGATTTTATTTGGTTTAGTTAGGCAGAATAAGCCCATTTTAACCATATCGCTCCCCAAGTAAAACCTCCGCCAAATGCAGCCAATATCAAGTTGTCGCCTTTTTTTAGTTTGTTTTCCCAGTCCCAAAGGCAAAGTGGAATTGTACCTGAGGTAGTATTTCCATACTTCTGAATATTGATCATGACTTTATCCTTTCCAATATCCATGCGTTTGGCGGTGGCATCTATTATTCTTAAGTTGGCTTGGTGTGGAACGAGGTAGGCGATATCGTTTCCAGACAAATTATTTCTGAGCATTATTTCTGCCGCCACATCCGACATGCCCCTCACAGCAGCTTTGAAAACGTGCTGCCCATCCTGAAAGGCATAATGCTCACGCGCATCAATAGACGCGTGGGTTGGAGGCTTCACAGAGCCACCAGCCTTTTGATATAAATAATGGCGACCAGCACCATCACTTTTCAGAAGGCTGTCGAGGATTCCCAAATTCTCGGTATTCGGTTCCAACAAAACCGCTCCTGCACCATCACCAAATATTACACATGTAGAGCGATCCGTGTAGTCAACTATTGCCGACATTTTATCGGCACCCACTACTATTATTTTTTTGTACTTTCCTGTTTCAATGAATTGGGCTGCGGTGCTCAGTCCAAACAAAAATCCGGAACAAGCAGCATTGATGTCGTATCCCCAAGCATTTGATGCACCTACTTTATCGGTGATGATATTGGCAGTGGCCGGAAAAATGTGGTCGCCTGTTACGGTGCAACAAATAAGAAGGTCTATTTCCTCTGCGCCAATACCGCGCTTTTTTAGCAATCCCTTCACTGCTTCAGCACCCATATCACTTGTTCCCAATCCCTCGCCTTTCAGAATGTGCCGCACTTCTATTCCAGTTCTTGTCCTTATCCATTCATCTGTGGTGTCAACTAATTTTTCTAAATCAGCATTTGTGAGTTTGTCAGGCGGCAAATAGCCCTGAACACAAGTGATCGCAGCAGTAATTTTTGACATCAAATTTTATTTATTTGAAATAAAAGGAACGCGAATGTATAGCACCCCAATAACAAGTGGCCCAAGCACTTATTTTGGGTTAAATAAAAAGGCAAAGCCAGCCTGTGAACAAGCTGGCTTATGAAATGTTTTCAAAAGAAAAGGATTACGCAGCAGCGCTTTCTTTTTCTATCACCACTCTTCCTTTGTAATAAAGTTTTCCTTCGAACCAATGCGCATGATGAAAAAGATGTGGCTGTCCTGTTGTAGGGCATGTGGCCACATTGGGAGCTTCTATTTTGTAGTGCGTTCTGCGCTTGGCTTGGCGTGTCTGCGAAATTCTGTGTTTGGGATGTGCCATTTTAGTATGTATTAAAAAAAACGTTTATTCTTCTTCGTCAAATTCTGGGTTGTCTTCTGGATCTTCGTAGTTCAGATTTTTGAGTTCGGCCCATCTGGTGTTGCTGGTTGTATCCACTTTATATTTTTCCAAAACAGTGACCACTTGTTGGTTGCACATTTCCGGATTGGGGTGAACATGTCGAGCTGGCATTGCCAAATGAGCATATTCATATAAATATTGACTG
>JAYSWI010000300.1:0-5355 GCA_043718125.1 Flavobacteriales bacterium | reverse complement strand
GAATCGGCTAGAGTTAAGAATTTTTTTCAACAACCAAAATCGCTTACAGCAGGAGTTACTCTCAACCAACTCCTATTCAATGGCACTTGGTTGGTGGGTATTGAAGCCGCAAAAAGTTATGCGCTTTTGCAAAAAAAATTCATTGAAAAAACCAACATACAAGTGAAGGATGAAGTTGCACAATCTTATTACTTGGCATTAACTGCGGTGGAAAACGTAGGAATACTTCAGCTCTCCAGAACTTCCATTGCCGAAACGCTTTCTGGCGCAGAGCAATTTTACGAAAATGGGTTCATTGAAAAACAAGATGTGGACCAACTAAAACTTGCGCTCAACGATATGGACATCATGCTGAACTATGCAGATCAACAACAAAAACTAACACTGGATTTACTCAAATTTCAAATGGGTTTTCCATTGCAAAACGAAATAATACTGACTGACAATGTGGAGGTGCTAATGACAACCGATGCTGCTTCATTATTACAAGCACCTTTTGTTGCCAAGGAAAATATTGACTCTGAATTGTCCAGTAGCGCTCTACGCATGCAACAGTTAAACGTAAAAGCAAAGAAGGCAGCATACCTTCCAACACTCGCTGGTTTTTGGACCATCCAAACTCAAGGTCAACGCGAGCAATTTAATTTTTTAGATAGCAGGGAACCCTATCTCTATTCAAATTTCTGGGGCTTGCATTTAAACATTCCGATACTCAGCGGAGGCCAACGCAAATACGCTGTCCAAAAAGCAGATGTGGAAGTGAAAAGATTGGAAGACCAAGTCGCCTTTGTTGAACAAGCAGCGGAGTTGGAATACCGCAGTGCAAAAACAGAATTGGACAACTCGAACAAAACTTATGAAGCCTCAAAAAAATCGCTTCAATTGGCGAAGGACATTTACAAAACATCGGAGATTAAATTCAACGAAGGAATAGGTACCAGCATGGAAGTGACGCAGCGCAATGAGCAAGTGCTGAAATCACAAGGCGGTTATATACAAGCGATACTAAAACTTCTGCAAGCAAAAAACAGGCTCGCCAAAGCTTTAAATCAATACTAGAATACTTCAACTCATAAAATCCAATTCGAAATAATATTTAAACATGAAATACATCATTCCAACAATGATTGCCGCATTGATTTTGGTATCGTGCAGCGAAGACAAAAAAGCAGCTCTTGAAAAATTGAAGACAAATTATGCTTCCCTTTCCGCTGAAATAAAAGCACTCGAAGCAGAAATAGCTGCATCGGACACTACCACCAAAGTGGTGAAAATGAAAGACGTGTTGGTGACAGAAGTGCAACCCAATATTTTCAGACATTACATTGACGTGCAAGGAGCGGTGGACGCAGAAGAAAGCGTGAATGTGCAACCACTGATGGCCGGCCGCGTGCAGCGCGTATTGGTGCGAGAAGGAGACAATGTAAAAGCAGGACAATTACTGGCAGAAATTGAACACGATGTTTATACAAAACAATTGAACTCATTGCAGCCACAAATAACTCTGGCAAAGGATACCTACGAAAAACTGCAGCGTTTGTGGGATCAAAAAATTGGTTCTGAATTTCAATTGCTGCAAGCAAAAACTCAAATGGAATCTTTGCAAAAACAAACCGAAATTTTACAAGAGCAAATTGACATGGCCTCAGTGAAATCACCCATCAGTGGCACAGTCGATTTTGTGGGCATGAAGCTCGGTCAACTTGCTTCCAATATGTCCTTTGAACCAGCTTTTCGCATAGTGAATCTTTCGAACCTCAAAGTAAAAGGAGAAATTGCCGAAGCCTACGCATCCAAAGTGAAAAGTGGAAACAAGGTGCTATTGCACTTTCCTGATCTGAATAAAAATGTGGATTCGAAAATTACTTTTACAGAACGCGTGATTGATCCATTGACAAGGTCCTTTACAACCGAGGCTTCGCTGCCGGGCGACAATGCTGAATATCATCCAAACATGGTGGCCATTCTCAAAATTGTGGACTATGAAAACATCAGCGCCATCGCCATTCCTATCAATGTGATTCAGTCATCGAAGAATGAACAATTTGTGTTTGTGGCAGAAATAGATAACAACAAAACAATAGCGCGAAAAAAGATTGTTGTAGTAGGAAACACCTACGATGGACAAGCAGAAATATTGAGCGGCCTGGCCCCAAACGACAAGGTGGTTACAACCGGCCAACTGGACCTCGTGGATGGTATGCAAATCAAATTTTAATCACCAGCAAAACGCAAGGTTATGTTAGAAAAATTCAAAGAGTTTGCCCCCACCAGTTGGGCCATCGACAATAAAACCACTGTCTATCTACTCACGATATTTATCACATTGGCGGGCATTCTGTCCTACCAAGCTATTCCCAAAGAGCAGTTTCCGGACATTGTTATTCCAACCATGTATGTGCAAACCATCTATCCTGGCACAGCACCCAAGGACATGGAAAACCTTGTGACCAAACCAATAGAAAAACAAATAAAATCAATAGCCGGAGTTAAGAAAGTGACAAGCACTTCGGTGCAGAGTTATTCCGCTGTAGTAGTGGAGTTCAGCACAGAGACCGATGTGGCTACTGCAAAACAAAAAGTGAAGGATGCGGTAGATAAATCAAAACCGGATTTGCCTTCTGATTTGCCAGATGACCCAACAGTGCAAGAAATTGAGTTTTCTGAAATGCCCATTCTATTTGTCAACATCGCGGGTGATTTCGATTTGGCCCAATTAAAAAGATATGCCGAAGATTTAGAAGACCGCATAGAAGCGTTGAAAGAAATAACCCGTGTGGACATTGTTGGGGCTTTGGACAGAGAGATTCAAATAAATGTGGACATGTACAAAATGCAGGCAGCCGGCATCACTATGTATGACATACAAGCAGCGGTGGGCAACGAGAACAAATCCATACCCGGAGGCAATGTTACCATGGACGATATGCAACGTTCCCTGAGTGTGAATGGCGAGTTTACAAACGTTCAGACGATACAAAATCTGGTGTTGCGATCTTCTTCTGGAGCAACAGTTTATTTAAAAGATATAGCTCAAGTGGTGGACAGTTTTAAAGAACAAGAAAGTTTTGCGCGACTAGAACACAAGAATGTAATTACGCTCAACGTCATCAAAAGAAGTGGTCAAAATTTGATTGAATCCTCTGACAAAATTCATGAAATAATTGAGGAGATGCGCGCCACCGAATTTCCTGACGAACTGAAAATAGAAATAACCGGAGACCAATCGGACGGCACACGAATTACACTGCACGATCTGATCAACACCATCATCATCGGATTTATTTTGGTGACACTCATTCTCATGTTTTTCATGGGCGCAACCAATGCGGTGTTTGTGGCCATGTCGGTGCCACTTTCTATGTTCATTGCGTTTCTTATTTTGCCAAGTTTGGGCTTCACCATGAACATGATTGTCCTCTTCGCATTCCTGCTGGGGCTGGGCATAGTGGTGGACGATGCCATCGTGGTTATCGAGAACACACACCGTATATACAACGGAGGAAAAGTGCCCATAAAAATTGCAGCTAAACGAGCCGCTGGTGAAATTTTTCTGCCCGTACTTTCAGGCACAGCAACCACATTAGCTCCTTTTATTCCGCTTGCATTTTGGAGTGGCGTTATCGGAAAATTTATGATGTATCTGCCCGTTACGCTCATCATTACACTTTCTGCTTCACTCATTGTTGCGTACATCATCAATCCTGTTTTTGCTGTAGATTTTATGAAACACGAAGGCGCAGTTGATACTAAAAAAAGAAAACGTGGCTTACGTATTACTGTGATAATTATGTTGTCCTTGGCAGCTATTTTTTATGCGGCAGGATCGTTTGGAATGGGCAATTTTGCAATTACTGTTTTGCTCGTTTACCTACTTTATCGTTTCGTATTGGAGAAAGCTATAAAAGGATTTCAAACAAAAATATGGCCTGCTGTGCAGCGCAGATATGCCAGATTTTTGGAATGGGCCTTGGCTCGCCCACGCACCATTTTTTGGAGCACTGTGGGCTTACTCATTTTTGTTTTGATGCTCACCTTCATGCGCGAATCCAAAGTTGTTTTCTTCCCCAAGGCAGACCCCAATTTTATCTACGTATATGCAACATTACCAGTGGGCACAAAGCCCGCAGCTACCGACTCCGTTGCTAAAATTGTGGAAGAACGGGTATATAGCGTAATAGGTGAAAACAACCCAATGGTAGAGTCCGTAATTACCAACGTTGCCGTGGGTGCCAACGAATCGCAAGACGACAGAAGCCCCTATTCGCACAAAGCAAAAGTGGGTGTAGCATTTGTCCAATTTGCAAAGCGCGAAGGACGAAGCACTGTGGAATATTTAGAAAAAATTAGACAAGCTACAAAAGGAATTCCGGGTGTGGAAATAGCTGTCGATCAAGAACAAGGTGGCCCACCAACAGCCAAGCCAATCAGCATAGAAATTAGCGGTGAAAATTTTGAAGACCTCATTGTTGCATCGCTCAATTTGAAACACTATTTGGACAGCGCAGCAATACCAGGTGTGGAAGAATTGAAAACAGATGTGCAGTTGAACAAGCCAGAAATATTAGTGCAGGTGGACAGAGAAAGGGCCAATAGAGAAGGCATTAGCACTGCACAAATTGGTGGCGAATTAAATGCCGCTGTGCTAGGGCGCGAGATATCCAGATTCAGAGATGTGAATGACGACTACCCAATAGTGATGCGCTACGAAATAGACCAACGCAACAATTTGGAAGAACTAAAAAACCTCATCATCACCTATCGTGATATGAACATGGGGGGTCAGATCAGGCAAGTGCCTTTATCTGCTTTTGCTGATGTGAAATACACCAGTACGTATTCCGGAATAAAAAGAAAAAACCACAAGCGGGTCGTAACACTTTCATCCAATGTGCTGGGCGATTTTAATCCCAATGAAGTAGTAGCCAAAATAACTGCGGCTGCTTCCCAGTTCACCAACTTTCCAAAAGGGGTGCAAGTAAACTTGACAGGTGAACAAGAAGAGCAAGCAGAAACAGCAAGCTTTTTAGGAAAAGCTTTGATGATATCGCTTGGTATCATTCTACTCATTCTTATATCTCAATTCAACTCCATTGGGCGCACTGTAATAATCGTTTCCGAAATTTTGTTCAGTGTGATTGGTGTGCTATTGGGCCTGGCTATTTTTAACATGGAAATATCCATCATTATGACAGGAATAGGCATTGTTGCGCTAGCCGGAATAGTGGTCAGAAATGGAATATTGCTCGTGGAATTTACTGACCAGTTGCGAAAAGAAGGACACTCGCTACACGATGCAATAGTGGAAGCCGGACGTGTGCGTATGACGCCCGTTTTGCTCACAGCCACTGCCAC
>JAYSWI010000299.1:0-5362 GCA_043718125.1 Flavobacteriales bacterium | reverse complement strand
TTGCGCGTGATGGTTGTTTTGGCAGGGCTGTTTGTTTTTTGAGTACTCATTATTTCAAAATTTATAAAAAAATAAAACGCTTATTGTATTGTTGTGTTCATCAGAGATTCAATCTGATTACTGCTTTTTCGATAGTATAATTCAGCATCTTTCAACCACTTACTATCTGGAAAAATGCTGGCGAATGTAAGGTAACTTTCATTGGTGGCGCGCAACCTTTCCATTTTGCGTGTGGCAATGCTTCCCATTGCAAATTCATAATTGCACTGCACGATTAGGTAGTACGCCTCTTCCCGATATCTACTATCTGGATAATCTTTCATAAACTGATTTAGCGATTGAACTGCGGCTTTATACTTCTGCGTCTTGGCATATTGTGTGGCCGTTTCATAATTCTTTTTTTCTATTTTACTATTCAAAAATGCAACCATTGCATTGGCAGAGTCACTCAAATTACTATCAGGAAATTTGTCCAGAAACAACTGAAATTCATCTATTGAATTGCGAGTGTCGGTTTGGTCCAACGAGTAGTTTGGCGACAATTCAAAACTGCACATGGCAGCTAAAAATTGACACTCCTCAGCTCTTGGACTATTGGGGAAAGTTTTTGTAAACGACTTGAAATAATAATTGGACAAGTAATAGTCCTTCACACAATATTGACTTTTTGAAAAGTAGTAATACACGTCCTCAGCGAGCTGCGTTCCTCTTGTCAAACCAATCAATTCCTCGAAAATTGGAATGGCTTTATAGCATTCGCTGCTGTCATAATATTCTTTTGCTTTGGTGTATTTGTAGTTGACATCAGTGCTCTTCAACACCTTGTTATAGTCGCTGCATTTGCTAAAAAGAAGAGCAGTGAGAAGCAGCGTTATGAAAAGAAAATATTTGTTCATTTTGTTTTGAAGCGCGCGAAAGTAAGCATGGCTTTATGTGACGATGGTAAAACTGAAATGGATACACCGCAAAAAATCAACTTGATTTTGTTCACGCAGTCGCCTATTTCTGAACAATACTTTTGAAAATAATTATTCTTTCACAAAACGCAAAACACTTGGCATTTGCTTGTCCACAACTTGAACGAAATAAACGCCACTTGCCTTGTCGCTAAAGACTTGCAGGATTTCAGTGTTTATCATATCTAAGTTTCCGATTAGTGTTGCTATCAATTTTCCATCTGGTGATAGAATAGAAACCTTCAATATTTCAACACCATTGTAAATGCCATTTGCAACTATTTGAAACTGGCCTTCATTTGGGTTTGGATAAATAGTATATTCAGCAGAAATCGGATTTTTCAGTTCAATAGCCTCACCACGATAACTGTATGAACCTTTACCGCTCAATGTTCCGAGATTCAATAATTCGTTGTTTATTTCTAACGTACCATCTATGAAAATATGTGCGCCTTCTTCGATAGCAATATTATTGACTGCCACGTTGCCAACTATAGCAGGCTGCGGGAAGGCATTGAATGGAATAATTACGTCTGAATCTGCATTTGGAACAATGCCTTCTTCCCAGTTGTTTGGATTGTGCCAATCTGAGTCTGCTCCATTGCCAGACCAAAACGAGGCGAGATTTCCTGGGCCATTTGCACCGGCATTGAGTATCACTTGTGGTGCTGTGTAAGTGACATTCACCCAGCATTTTTGTGTTGGATTAGAGGCTACGTTGTTCCTGACTTTTAATGTTATCCAGCCGGTGTAATTGGGAGTGAAATTGGCTGTAAGTGTTCCTGTGCCCGACTTAGAAGAAAGTAAAATTCCTCCATTGTCATACAATCCGATATACAAACTCTTGTTGGTTGTTTGTGGAAATATTGTGTAGGTAACCACCTTACCACTTTCAACAAATATTTTTCCTGCTATTCTAAAATTGGTTGAGGAAGCTGGCAATGCACCACCCTGGCCCAAAGAATAAACATGGCTATCACCCATGTCATTAGCCATTTCCCACTCTTGTGTAGTTGTGGTGGCGCGCGGAGGTGTATATACATCAGCATCTTGCCCAACGGGTGCCCACACGCTATACCCATGCCTGGCAGCAGGGTTTAGCGATGGATCTACAGGTGGCGTGAGGATATCCGCATATCCATTTGCATCCACAGTGACTGTCGCATTTGCGTTTGCACCTGAATAATCTTTAAGCACTGTTCCAGCAGCAAAAGAAGTATAAATATTTTGTGTTTGCCAAGTATCCCAACTGTCCGTGATGCCAATAATTGCTCTGCCGGCTCTGGAAATAATGAGGTAATCATTATTTGAAAATGGCACTTGATATGGTCCTGATTTGAAATCCAAATTTTGATGACACCAAAGCAGATTTACTAGATCATCGCGCACAGGAAGCGAGGTGAGTGATTTAGGATCATGTGTCCATCTATTTCCATTGTATCCAATATCGAAAAGGTCTTCGTAAAAAATTTGTGGATTGCCATCCATTGCCATCATGGCGGCATAAGCCGTTGACATACGTGGCTCGTTGGGTTCTATGTGGGCTGATAATTCTTGAGATCCATTCCAACCAGCATAATTGCCATTGTTGTCCAGATTTGGCCTAAAAGTATCGTGATTGTTGACGAATGGCACGGTGCGGTGCACATAAGTATTGGTGTTGGCGTAATAGGTAACTCTTTGGGTTTGTTGCGCACCGGGTAGGTTGGACATATTGAAATTTCCCATGCCGTAAACCATGCCGTACAGGCCACCATTGGGGTCGAAGGCGCGCAGGTTAAAATCAAAAGTGCCCATCATTTTGTCGCCTGAGGGTGTTGCTATGGCATTTACATAATTGTCTATTTCCAATTTGCTTCCAACCCATTCGCCTACATTGAACATATTCTGTCCTCCTTTGGCCCAAACCGGAAGTGTATTTTTAAGATTGTAACTGTAATCTTCTTGCACATAAGTTGGAAAATGTTTTACAGCATCCCACCGGAAACCATCTACACCAGTTTGTTTTTTCATCCACGAGATCCATTCGCGGCCACCGTTGCGCATATAGCCGGAGGTTTGGGCCGGATTAAATCCAATCACGTTGCTGCTGGTGCCTATGGAGTTGTTTTCATAGGAAATATCGGGACCGAAATAAGCTGAACAGATGTCGCCTGTGGTGCAATTGTTATTTGCATTTGGATAAAAATTCCAAAAGTTTTTTGGCCATCTGCCGCTGCGGCTCCAATAGTTGTTTTGCGCTTCGGTGGTTGCAGGTGTGGAATAACTAACAAACCTAAAGTTTTTGTATCCGCTGTTTGTGGTAATAGAAAATGAGTTGGGATCTTGGCCCCCCACTCCAGATCCACTCCCGGCTGACGAAATATGATTGAGCACCACATCCTGAATCACTTCAATTCCATTAGCGTGCATCACGGCTATCATGCGCAACAATTCATCCTTTGTGCCCAGCCTTGTGGCGGTGCTTCCCTTCTGAAATTTGTCGCCCAAGTCGTAGTGATCGAATGGTGCATATCCAACATAACTTGGGCTTTCATTTTTAGAGCTGGGCGGAATCCAAACTGCATCGATGCCCATTGATTTTAAACGCGGTGCCAGCTCTGTCAAATAGTTGCACCATTTGTGGGTGTAAGCATTGTTGTGATAGTCCCACCAGAAGGCTTGCAACACTACTTTTTTTACCGTTGTTTGAGAATTTGTGATCGCTGAAAAACCAAATACAACAAACAAGATTACAAGTAACTTTTTCATAATAAAATTATATTAAGGTTCGGCAATATCGTAATAGTGTACGATTTACACTGTACAATTTTTATCAGCAAAGTATATGGGATTTTCGAAACGCGAAGAATGCAAGTTTAACCGTAGCTCACTATTTCTAATCCGTAACCCACAATGCCTGTGCGCTTCACAGGGTGGTTGGTCAATAGTTTCATTTTTGTCACTCCAAGTGAGCGAAGAATTTGCGCTCCAATGCCGTAATCCAATGCGTCCATTGGCTTTTGTTCTTCACCTTTTGTGTTGTTATTGGATTGGAGTTCTTGCATTTCATCCATCAAACTGCGCTGGCCTTGCAGGTGATTCATATAAACAATTACTCCTTTTCCTTCTTGTTCTATTGTTTGCATTGCGCGTTGCAGTTGTCCAACATGCCCATCAATTGTGGCCGCAAAAATATCGCCCAGAATATTGCAGGAATGGACACGCACAGGCACCGTGTCCTCAGCATTCCAATTGCCTTTCACCAGTGCCAAATGTTCCTTTCCTTCCACCAGTTCTTTAAAAGCGATGAGTCTGAATTTGCCATAAGAAGTAGGGAAATCTATCTCAGATATTTTCTCTACCAATGTTTCTGTTTTTAAACGGTATGCAATTAAGTCTTTGATGGAAATGACTTTCAAATCGAAATGTGCCGCTATTTCAAAAAGCTGCGCAAGGCGCGCCATGGTTCCGTCATCATTCATTATTTCGACAAGTACACCGGCAGGTTCCATACCAGCCATGCGGGCAAGGTCAATGGTAGCTTCTGTATGGCCTGTTCTGCGCAGCACACCACCGTTTTTAGCTTTCAGCGGGAAGATGTGCCCGGGCCTTGCGAAGTCCTCCGGCTTTACTTTATTATCAATAAGTGCTTGCACCGTTTTAGCTCTGTCATGTGCAGAAATACCAGTGGTGCAGCCTTGTCCAAGCAGGTCAACGGATACCGTGAAGGCTGTCTTGCGCGGATCGGTGTTGCGCAGCACCATCATGTCCAATTCCAATTCCTCACAGCGTTTTTCGGTCAATGAGATGCAGATAAGCCCTCTTCCGTGCTTGCTCATGAAGTTGATTATTTCGGGCGTCACGTTGCGCGCTGCTGTAACAAAGTCGCCTTCGTTTTCGCGGTCTTCATCGTCCACTACTATTACTACTTTGCCATTTCGAATGTCTTCGATAGCCGCTTCAATGGTATCCAATTTTTCTTTCACATCTGCTAGAATCATGGGCGCAAAAATACTTCACCACCCAATGCACAATAGGCCTTTATTTGTGTAAGATTCAAGTTCAAATCTATGCTTAAAAATTGTAGCCTTTTTTTTTGTCTCTCCATTTTTTTTCTGCTTTCATGCAAGAAAGAAAGGGACACTTCTTCGCCTTCAATTATTTTTTCTTCACCTCAAACTGGCGCTACTTTCTATTTCACAGAACTCATTTCAATATCTGCGCATGTCACCGACAACATTCAATTGGCATCCGTTAAAGTGAGTGTCACCAATGCTAATGGACAAGAGTTTTTGCCAAGCATCAACTATGTAAATGTGGGCCGCGAAAAGCATGTTTCAACTTTTTTAATACACAATGATTTGTATTTGTCAACAGGCACTTACTATGTCACCATAACGGCCAATGATGGCGAAAATGAAATG
>JAYSWI010000298.1:0-5373 GCA_043718125.1 Flavobacteriales bacterium | reverse complement strand
TATGTCCACCATTCATATACAAGAGCTAATCCCATCGGGATGCCCTGTTTGTAGAAAAGATGACACAAGGAAATAATAGAACCCTTTTGACACCAGTGTCGTTACGGGTGACATGTTTGTAGAATATGACCACCATTTATATACAAGAGCTAATCCCATCGGGATGTCCTGTTTGTAGCATATATCCACCATTTATATACAAGAGCTAATCCCATCGGGATGCCCTGTTTGTAGATAATAGATTTTTACAAGATTTGAATTGCAAAACCATTTTATTCCACCACAAAATTTTGTTGAGCAATTAACCCATCACTGTTGCTGATAGCGATATGATAAACACCCGATGAAAGCAAACCCGCAGGCAGTGTTGTAAGCTTGCTGGATATGGGCCATTGCATTGCGATCCTGCCATCTGCTGCGTAGATGGTCGCCTGCATTGCCTGGCTTAGGGTGTGAACTTCAATATTTAAATTGTCGTGGGTGGGGTTGGGATAGAGCATCATGCCGTTTGCAGCGTTTTCTATTATCCAGTCATACACAGCACTTATAGTCAAGATGATTGCGCAACCATTGTTGTTTATCACTACAGAATAGATACCACTTTCAGTCATTTCATACGTGCTGTTGTCTGCACCATCAATGATTATGTTGTTTAGCAACCATTGATAATCCCAATCAAAATTGTTTGTTATTGAAAGTGTATTTATGTTTTGAGTAATGGTGGTTACATCGGGCATTTGAAAAACTTCTATATCCACATAAGCCGTATCGATACAAAAACCATTGCTGCTTGTAAGCTGATAGGTGCCTGGCTCTGTAGCTGTGTATGGACTACCGCTTCCTATCCATTGTCCATCGAGGTACCAATTGTTGTATTCTGATGTGGACAAACTGGAGTTCAAATTGGTGGATTGGCCTTCACAAATTTCATAAGCTCCGGAGGCAATGTATAGGTCGTAAGGATTACCACTGTTGATTGTGTCAGAAGTTGAAACAGTGCCGCACAAAGGATTTTCCAAAATAAGTTCTATGATGTGATTGCCCGAACCTGTCACCACATAGTTGTCATCATCCACATCAGCTATGCCATCTACTACCCATGTGTAATGTGTGGCCCAAACATTATCGGCTTGGAGCAGTAGGGTGGGAGTGGTGCACTCAGTGCCGCTGGTGGCAGTATATGCCGCGAAGAAATTATCACAATCATAAATGGTGTGCAGCGTGGTGTTGGTTACAATCGCAGGATTGTTATCAAAATAGATGTGCGCTGTGTTGTGTATTTCGTCACCACCATTGAGGTTTTCTTTTGCGTTTATTCGGTATGTAATATGTCCATGACTATCGGCTTCGTTGGTGGTGCTGTCGGGCAGGTTGATGTTTTCAAAAAGAAATTGTATAGTGCCATTGTTTAATAATGTTTGCTGATAGCTGTGCGATGCAGAAATAATTTCGAACGATCCAATGTCAAGTTTGGTCAAGTCAAGCGAATCTACCAGCAACACAGTTTGTGCTGCGGCATTGCCCGTATTTTGAAAGTTGATGGTGTATTCCAAAGGAGTGTCAGCGAGAATGAAATTATTTTCAGTATGTCCAACAGGATTGGCCTCCTTGGTATTTGGATCATAACTGCATTGTATGAGGCGACTGGAGAATATTGTTGTATCAATCACCACACTATCATTCATGGCATACACCAAAGTGTGCAATTGGATAGTGGCTGTTTGTCCGGCATATTGTGGAAGAGGAGTAAGCAAAGTAATGAGTTCATTCTCCAATTGTCCGGGCGCAAGAGAATCCCACGAGTAATAAATATGATTGCCCACAATAGAATCGGCAGAGGCAGCATCAATGATGTTTTGATAAAGCGGATCTATGATTAACTCTGTTGTTGCATACACATCCACATTGCTTTGGTTGAGAATGCTGTGGGTGTGGATGGAAGGGGAGTTGCAGAGGAAGGGGGGTTGATAAACGTTCGCGTCAACATGGTAAAATGTACCTGAGGCATGTAGCCCTAAATAAAAAGATAGTCTAACAGAATATGGTGTTTCAATAGCAGTTGGCGTAGATGAAAAATACATGCCAAATGATAATCCAATGTTCGGCAAATGCAGTTCAAATGGATTGCCATTCGATACATCATCCCAGATGGATTGTGACAAATCGAATGATAATAAATTAACACCTGTTGGAACATTTATTAGTGCCATACCAAGATTATCAGCAGTAGAAATTTGCCCATCGAACAAAAGTGTTATGGGAATACTATCTGATAAAAGATACTCGCCAGGTGCAACATAGCCATCGTTGTTAAAATCATTGAAGAAACCAATATTTATATTATAAATGCAACTGCCATCATCTATTGATTTGTCAGGATTATAGTTCGAGGCGATATAATTTGTGCAGCCCAAGCAGTTGTTGCCATATAAACACATTGAATTATCTTGTACTGAATTGGGATCATAATTGCAAGCAGCAATATCAATGCATCCAAAATAAGAACCACAATTTCCTACCGGATAGCACAAACCCAAAGTACTTCCATCAACCTGCCACCATCCCGCAGGCTGAAAAGCATACGTTATTGAAGTGTTTGTTTGAGCATCATAAATACCCAGATTTAAACTATAATTTGGAACACCATCAGTTGTAATTTGTGCTATTAAAACACGATTGTCGAAACCTTGTGGTGTAGTATTGGTGGCAGAATTGGAAGAATAATTGATACCTGGCTGATTCGCGTTTATCTGCAAGCTATTTACATCATAAATTGGGTCACTAAAAAAATTTCTTCTGCTCATATTTTTCCTAATTGATACCATGGAATCATTCGCTACAGAGAAACTTCTGCTTGCAAATTGTGGCGGTATGGAACTTCCTGAATTGGATCCAAATGCACTTGCGTTTTCAAGCGTTTTTCCAATTGTAAGGTAGCTATCATAATTGGCCAAATTACTTTCATCCAAATCACTCCCAAAATATTGAAGAATGCTTGCCCCTCCTTGATGATTCCATATCTTGTTAGTCGAGCTACCAATGGAGAAATCATTTGAATACAAGCCTCCACCAAAAACCCCAGTCACCCGATCATCCGCATCCTCAACCAAAGCATATATCCTATAAGTCTTAAACCCAGCTGGATACCCAGGAATAGTCCCATCATCCTCATAATAAACTTCCCAAATAACAGAATCCAATTGGGCGTGTGTAAGTGAAGCACATAGCAAAACGCAAGTTGAAAGTAATAAATTTTTCATCGAAATATGGGTAAGATTTTATTTGTATAGTGTAATGATACACTTGAGGTAAAAATTCCATAAACTATTTACAACTTTCTTCAAAAAGAGTTATCCTTCAAGGTATGCAGCTTGTCTGTCACCAACTTCACCCAACTCCATATATATTCGCGCCCTCGAAAAAAAAAGCTGCTTGGCAGCTTTCTTTTTGAAACCACAACAAGAACCAATATCACAAATCAATATCAATGAATAACATCATTTATTTAATTCCTGCCATGGGCATCCTTGGCCTCATCGTTATGGCCATCAAATCTGCTTGGGTAACAAAGCAAGATGCAGGCGACAAAAACATGCAAGAACTGGCAGGCTATATTGCCGATGGTGCCATGGCTTTTTTAAAAGCTGAGTGGAAAGTGTTGAGCATTTTTGTTGTCTTCGCTGCCGCATTGCTTGCATATTCTGGAACAATACACGAAGTGAATGGCAAACACATTCACTCCAGTTGGATTATTTCTTTAGCCTTTATTATAGGCGCGGTCTTCTCCGCCACTGCCGGTTATATAGGTATGAAAGTGGCCACCAAAGCCAACGTGCGCACCACACAAGCTGCGCGCACCAGTTTGAAACAAGCACTCAAAGTTTCCTTCACTGGTGGCACCGTAATGGGCCTTGGTGTTGCTGGTCTTGCAGTGCTTGGTCTTGGTGGTTTGTTCATCGCCTTCCTTTCTTACTTCAGCCATTTAGGGCCTGATACCGTGAAGACATCCATCGAAGTATTGACTGGTTTTTCTTTAGGTGCAGAATCCATCGCATTGTTTGCTCGCGTAGGTGGTGGTATCTATACCAAAGCCGCTGACGTGGGTGCTGACCTTGTAGGAAAAGTAGAAGCTGGAATACCCGAAGATGATGTGCGCAATCCCGCCACTATAGCCGACAACGTGGGCGACAATGTGGGCGATGTGGCAGGTATGGGTGCCGACCTTTTTGGTTCGTATGTGGCCACCATTTTGGCCACCATGGTGCTTGGTCAAGAGATAATAGTAGCAGATAATTTTGGAGGAATGTCTCCTATATTATTACCAATGGTGATATGTGGTTTGGGTATTCTTTTCTCCATCATAGGCACCTGGTTTGTTACCATTAAAGATGATAAATCGAATGTGCAAACGGCACTCAATCTTGGCAATTGGGCTTCGATGCTTATCACCGTAGTTGCATCATATTTTATAGTCATGTGGATGTTGCCCGAAACATTGACTTTGCGCGGTTATGAGTTTTCTAACCTCGATGTGTTTCTTGCAATAGTGGTGGGCACTGTGGTTGGGGCCATCATGAGTATTGTTACTGAATACTATACCGCTATGGGTAAAAAACCTGTGCTTTCTATCATACAACAATCGTCCACAGGCCACGCTACCAACATCATTGGTGGTCTGGCAGTGGGCATGAAATCCACCGTGATTCCCATACTCACCTTGGCTGGAGGCATTATGTGTTCTTATTATTTCGCGGGTCTTTATGGTGTGGCCATTGCCGCAGCAGGTATGATGGCTACTACTGCAATGCAATTAGCAATTGATGCTTTTGGCCCTATAGCCGACAACGCAGGCGGCATAGCAGAGATGAGTCAACTTCCACCCGAAGTGCGCGAGCGTACTGACAATTTGGACGCAGTAGGAAACACCACGGCAGCTACTGGAAAAGGTTTTGCAATAGCATCAGCAGCGTTGACTTCTTTGGCATTGTTTGCCGCTTTTGTTGGCATAGCAATGCCAGACAATCAGCACATCGACATATACAAAGCCAACGTACTTGCCGGTCTTTTTGTGGGTGGAATGATTCCATTTATTTTTTCTGCTTTGTGCATCCAAGCCGTTGGAAAAGCTGCTATGGACATGGTGCAAGAAGTAAGACGCCAGTTTCGCGAAATACCGGGCATCATGGAATACAAAGCGAAGCCGGAATATGAAAAGTGTGTGGCCATTTCTACCAAAGCCTCCATCCGCGAGATGATGATGCCTGGTGCCATTGCGCTTATCACTCCGCTTATCGTTGGCTTTGCATTTGGCCCGGAAGTATTGGGCGGCTTGCTTGCTGGTGTAACTGTGAGTGGTGTCCTGATGGGAATTTT
>JAYSWI010000297.1:0-1885 GCA_043718125.1 Flavobacteriales bacterium | reverse complement strand
ATACTTATCCGTATTCATGCGTTCGCTGTGAATGCCATAAATGAGGTAGGATGCCAGCCATACAGGACTGCCTTTGAAGTCATCAATATCATTGCAGTTCAAAGAGAGGATTTTAGCTTGAATCTTTTCATCGAGGTCATCTTCGAAATGCTTTCCAATTGCAGCTTCAATGCGATGTACTGCTACTTCTGGTACAAGGCTCAAGCTATACTTTTCATTGCAACGCATGAGCGTCAAAAACTTCTTGATAGCTTTTGTTGAGAGCGAAGTGTATTGCTTGTTCATCTCCGGTGAACGTGACAAATGCTTAATCATGTCCTCTGAAAATCCCCATTCTAACAACGCCTTCGGGCATTTGAAACTTCCATCTTCTTTGGCGGTGTATAGTTCTTCTTCCTTTAGCGAATAGAACATGTGCCAGAGTTTGTGAAACTCCTTTTCATCACTTAGAATAAGTTCACCATCAAATTTATGTTTAGAGAAAAAGGTTCTGAACTGAGACTTAGTTTCATTTCCGAGCAAGTCCATGTCGGACTTTCCTTCCTTCGTTCTTCTGTAAAACAAATTGATTTTGTAAGTTTTGTCATTTATGGTTTTATCCTTTGTGTGGTCAACAATTACTTTGAAAATAGCTGCCTCAGAAACCCATTTGTGTTCATCAAATTTGGTGAATAGGTCTGCTTTGATTTTTGTCCATGTTGCTTTATCAATCAGGCCATCAGTAACATCCACATCAAACTTCAACTTGTTGTCATTGCGCACTTCCTTCTGTACTATTCTGATGTTATGTATCTGCTGCCAGATGCGGTATTCCTGAAACTCTGGGCATGACCGTGGAGCCACTTTTAATCCATGTTCTCTTCCATCAATACCCATTGATCGCTCCAATCTGCATTCTTCAACACTACCTTTTTGTGATTTCAAATCGCGTTGGTAGTAGATAATGTCATTGGCAATTACATGCAACAAATCTTTGCCAGAAAGTTCTTTGAACTTGTCCTTGTTGTGTTTGTATAGCGAAAGGATAACCTTGTCACGCAAGCCGTCTTGATTCGAATTATATCTATCATTCAGTGACTTCAATTCAGGATTCAATTCAAGTTGTTTTGCCCAAATGGTTTCAAGTTCCTTTTTGTAAAGACTGCGCTCTATGATGCGCTGACGAATGCGATAATTGGGGTCGCGCTTTAGTTGATTGAAAAAGTATTCGCCTACTTGTTGGTTTTCGTTTTCTACTATGTCCTTCTTCAGTGCCGCTATATTCATTAGGTAGTCATCATCCTTCGGAACATCATAAGAAAATGATTGTGTACCATCTTTCAAAGTGGTTTCAGTTATCTTCATAAAACGCGTCTGGCCTTCCCATTCTGGTTTGCGCTTAGCCTCCTTGTCCCATGTGTACTGACCTGCGGTAATCCGATACTTGTTGAATTTTCTTTGCTCCTCTTTAGGCAACTCAACAACAGAGATAAACGTAAGTTTTTCAATCCAACTTCTTTTGTTCTCCACATCATCCTTCAACTGCTCTTTTCTGCTACTCTTGAATCCCCTGCGCTGATTCATCATGTAGATGATTCGCGCCAACTCTTTCATTGATATTTTTTCAGTCAGAGCCTTCTTACGCAAGTAGTAAACCACCCAATCTTCGGGCATCGCCAAGTTTCCTTCTTTATTTTTTATGCCAAGTTCTTTGGCAGCTTCATTCAATGTTGCAGCATCAATAGTCAGGTAGTCTGAAAGTTTAAAATTTCTTTTGTTCTTGTAGTGTGCAATCACTTCATCCGCATTCAGCCAATCAACAGCCCCCATCACACCTACCAATCTTTCCCTTCTCAACTTGTACCTTTGGTTCAGCCTGCGTGCACTGCGCTCCAGCCTCCTTTCG
>JAYSWI010000296.1:0-5401 GCA_043718125.1 Flavobacteriales bacterium | reverse complement strand
TCCGGTGCTTGCGCCTTGCAGCAGGTTTTCAGTTTCTGCAATTATTTCTTTCCAGTTTTCAGGTGAAGGGTTGGTGGGATCTACAAGCACCAATCTTGAGTTGGGTGCATTCACATCTGTCTGCACTATCAGCTTGCCGTCAACAGTGCTTTCAACTACTGATGTATGGTACAAAGGATCTACAAATAGGGGTGTGAATTTGGCGGCTTTGTCAGCTGGATTTTTGTACCACACTTCATACGTATCGGTGCCTGGAGCAGCATAAAGAAGCAAGAATTTTTTGTCTTCGGTAAGACCAACGTTGTGATACAAAGTGGGTCGTTTTGGATCGGCATACACCAATTCATCAGCACTTTGTGGTGTGCCTATTTTGTGGTAATACACATTGTGGTTGCGGTTGTCGCCACTCAACTCTTCGCCCTTTTTAGGCTCAGGGTAACGGCTGTAGTAGAAGCCATTTTGATACCATGCTGCACCGCTGAATTTTACCCACTTCAGTTCATCGCTCAGCTTTTGTTTGGTCACCACATCATACACTTCAATGCGGCTCCAGTCGCTGCCTGCCTCGCTGATGCTCACGGCCATGTATTTGTTTTCATCATCGGCACCCAGCAGCGATGCGCTGGCAAGGCCGCCTTCGTCAATGGTGTTGATGTCAATGAAAAGTTCATCGGCACCATCGAGTCCTTTGCGCACAAAATATTTTCCTTGTGGTTCCAGTCCGGAATTTTTGAAGATGAAATAGTAGTCGCCCACTTTCATAGGTGCGCCCACTTTCTCGAAGTTGAAAAGTTCGCGAAAGCGATCGGCCAATGCCTGACGATATGGTATGCTATCGAGGTAGCCGCGTGTTACTGCAATCTGCGTATCCACCCACGCAGCGGTTTGGGGGCTGTTGTCATCCTCCAGCCATAGGTAAGGGTCGCTCACTTGTGTGCCATGGAAGTCAAGCATTTTTTCTTCTTTTTGCGTAGTCGGATAGGCAGCAATTTTCATAAGCGGTTTTTGCTCTTCGTGTTTTGTTTCTGAGCAGCCTGCAAGTATGAGTGCTACACAGGTTATGGATAAGAATAATTTCATTGTGTGTGTTTTGGTAGAAAAAATTATGGTACAACTTTACATGCTGTAGGTCGCGATGATATGGGAAATATGATGAGTGGAAAGTCAAGCATTTATATCAATTATTGAGAATAATTGCTAGTACGTCAACAGTGTATGTTTGCGCAGATGTCAGCAAAAAATCTATACATCATTGCAGGATGCAATGGAGCGGGTAAAACAACAGCTTCATTTACCATATTGCCAGAAATACTTCACTGCGATGAGTTTGTGAATGCAGATGAAATAGCCAGAGGTATTTCTCCCTTCCACCCCGAAGGCGTTGCTATAGAGGCCGGACGGGTGATGCAAAGGCGAATTGCGGAACTTATCCATAAGCAAAAGAGTTTCGCATTTGAAACTACACTTTCAGGAAAGGCTTATCAAAGTCTTATCAAAACTGCCAAGGAAAATGGGTATCACATTTCACTACTTTACTTCTGGTTGCAATCTGTTGAGTTGGCTTGCGAGCGAGTTCGAATTAGGGTGAAAGAGGGTGGACACGACATTAAGCCAGATGTTATTGGAAGACGATACAAAAGTGGGATTCAGAATTTGTTTTCATTGTATTTGCCGATTGTAGATGAGGTCTTCATTATGGACAATTCTTACATAAAACATGAATTGATTGCAAGAAAAAAAATGAATGGCGATTTGGTTATTATTGATTTGTCTAAATTTAAACTGATAGAAAAATGGAAATGAACTCTCAATACAAATTGGATGATTTTGAATTGCGTTTAATGGAAGGACTTAAACTCGCATATCAGCGCATGATCATTTTCAAGAAGCAAAAGAATAGTGTAATAGTGATGATGCGTGATGGAAAAATAGTCTATGAGCAACCTGATTAGTCCAAGAAATACTTTTCATTTTTTTCAGGAAATCTCCACATAATCAAGGTCATTAGAGAACGACTCTTTGAGATGCCTGAGGGCAATAAATGCAAGCACTATACACACGCTGCCAACTATCAAAGCGGCATTCACATTTCCTACCGATGATTCGAGTGCTTTGAATGAAAGTGTGATTGGAATAACAGCACCGCGCACAAAGTTGGGCGTAGTGCTTGCCACCGTAGCTCTGATGTTGGTGCCGAATTGTTCGGCTGCCATGGTTACGAATAAGGCCCAATATCCAGTGGCTGTGCCAATTGCAAAGCATAAGAGGTAAAACAAGTTTTCGCTCATGCCATGCGCAAACAAAAAGATGAGTGTTACAACAATTGTTGCAATGAAGTAGATGAATACAATCTTCTTTCTTGATTTGAAAATCTGACTGAGGATACCGCTGAGCAAATCGCCAACACTGAGACCTAAGTATGCGAACATGATACAATAGCTTACATCTAATTTTTCGGAAACCACTCCTGTAGTTTTTGCAAATGATTCTGAAAACTTGATGAGAATGCCAATGCAAAACCATACAGGCAGACCTATGGCAATACATGCCAGGTATTTTTTCAGTCGTTGCTTGTTGTTGAAGAGCATGAAAAAATTTCCCTTCTGCACTTCAGTGTTTTTCTTCACGCCATCGAACATGCCACTTTCGAAAGTACCCATGCGCATAAGTAGTAGCACAAGGCCAAGCACGCCACCCACTATGTACATGGTTTGCCAAAGTTCAAGTCCGAACCAACGCCACTCTGCCTTCTTTATCATCACTGCGGCTACTGCACCAAGGGCTCCCATTGTTACTACCAGCATGGTGCCGTAGCCACGTTTTTCGCGGTGCATTATTTCGCTTACTAATGTGATGGCCGCGCCCAGTTCGCCAGCAAGGCCAAAACCTGCAATGAAACGGATGGCGCTGTATTGTGTCATGTCCACCACAAATGCATTGGCGATGTTGGCCAACGAATACAATAAGATGGAACCAAACAAAATACTCTTGCGCCCCACCTTATCACCAATCACTCCCCATGCAATGCCGCCTATCAACATGCCCCCCATCTGCCAAAGAAAAAGTTGATAGTCCAATTTGTCAATCATCACTTTGTCAGTGATGCCAAGGCCGGCAATACTTTGTTTGCTGATGATGTTGAACAATTGCAAATCAAAAATGTCAACGAAATAGCCGAGAGATGCAACGAGGACGGTGAGGTTGATTGCGTTTTTCTTATTCACTTCGCAGATTTATGATTTATGAATTATGAATTATGATTTATTAAGGATGATTTGTGCTGGTTGAATTGTTTGAATGCTTGAATCATTGAATTGAAGTCAACCACGTCTCAATTTTATCTGCAAGCACACTCGAAAGTTTGTAGTACGACTCCTGTGTCCAGCCAGCAATGTGTGGCGTCAATATCACTTTGTCTGATTGCATAAGGTATTGCAGATCAGCGGGCATATCAGAAAATTCTAATCCTTCGAGCGATGCTTTTTCATATTCCAACACATCTATACCTGCGCCAAGCAGTTGGCCGCTTTGTAGTGCGTATGAAATTGCAGGTGTCTTCACATTCTGGCCACGTGATGTGTTGATGAAGTAAAATGGTTTCTTGAATTTAGAAATGAATTCATCGTTGACATAGAACTTCGTTTCATCAGTCAGCGGCAGATGAATGGAAACAATGTCGGCCTCTTCAAATATTTCATCCAATGAAACTTCTTTCACGAAGTCATTAGCAAATCCAGATTTGTATTTGTCGTGGGCTATGATGTTGCAACCGAAGCCTTGCAGCTTTTTGGCCAGGCTGCTACCCATTACGCCATAGCCTATTATAGCAAATGTTTTTCCTTTTAATTCAATGCCTCGGTTTTTTTCTCTTTGCCAAAGTCCATTGCGCACTTCATTGTCAGCTTGCTTTAGTTTATTGAAAAGTGTGAGCAACATTCCAATGGCGTGTTCGCCTACTGCATCGCGGTTGCCTTCAGGCGAGTTGAAGATGGCTATGCCTTTTGCTTCAGCACACTTCACATCTATATTTTCTAAACCAGATCCGCTGCGTGCAATGAATTTGAGATTTTCAAAAGCATCAATGAAAGTTTTATCTATAGTGATACGCGAGCGGATAACGATACCAAAGTAGTTGGCTCCATCGCGCATCAATTCCTCGCGTGTGGCATCGTATCGCAGTTCGCAAGCGAAGCCCAAAGCTTCCATGTGCTGCTGCAATACATCGTGTACACTTTCTATGAAGAGTATTTTATTCTTCATACTTCAACAAGAAATCAGGGTTGATACTTTTGAATGAAACTCTTCCAGTTACATCGCGCAATTCTGTCAACGTCCTTATCACAATTCCTTCGCGCATCACATCATACAATGCTGATTTTCCTTTCGACATTTCTACCAATGTTTCAATATTGTTTTGCAAGGTGTAGTTCGTGTCAAGTATTGGAACACTTTTCAAATCAAGCCTTGCCAACATCTCTGTGTATTCTTCAAAATTGAGGTATCGATAAGCGTCTATATCAAACACATTGAAGAAGAATGCTGTTTGCGCTTTCAGTTTGTATTTATTGCCTTGCACAAATTCGCCTACCAATTCGCCTTGCAGCGCATAGTCTTTTCCAAGGCTTTGCAGTTTGTTTTCTATGTCGAGTGAGCGGGCCACTTTCCAAAGGGTGTTGTCTTCGGTTTCGATCAACTCCAGATTTCTGCTTGCTACACTGAATACTCCTTTTTTCAAAAAGTAAGTAACAGAACTACCATCCAATTTCTCGGTGATGTAGCAATTGGTGCCTTCGTATTTGTCCAACAATTCCTGCAATATCTGCACTCGTGTTTCATCAGTCTTGGGAATAAAATTGGGGAACGGGCCTTTGGCAATTCCTTGCAGAGAGGCAGGCACAGGTGGTTCGTATTTCTCAACTCCAATTACGTCAGTTACATCTTTTCCTTCTTCCACTTCAGCATCAATTGGCAATATGGAGAGTGGAAAACAAACACCTTGAGAAACCTGACCGCGCAGTCTGATAGTACGAATACGATTGCCGCGCTCACGCACAAATTCGAACTCTGGTTTATCAGGCATGATGCTGTCGATTTCGCAGTAAACACACAAGTCCCCCTCTACAAATTCTCCCTTCCGTACCACCAATTGCCAGCCCAGCACTGTTGCTTTCAGTATTGCATCAGCATCAGGAATGGTTTCCAATTTTTTTATTCGTTGTATGGTGGCTAATTGTCTCAATATTTTAGAACAATGTTGATTGTTACTTCTGTAGTTTCAAAATTTTTTCAAGTAGAAATGATTTGTGATGATTGTGGCTTCAGGGAATAAGTTCTTTCAATTCTCGCCCTCACTTGTGCTGTACTTTTTGCTCTTCAATCATATTGTGTGCAATATGTGTCC
>JAYSWI010000295.1:0-5407 GCA_043718125.1 Flavobacteriales bacterium | reverse complement strand
GTATGAATTGAGAGGTTCAAGTACGGTTCTGTGAGAGGCTTGCGCTGTAATGCGCTTGCCTACTTGACCTCGATTCGCCTAAACAGCTACTCTAACGGTATTTACCCCCGCACTTGCGGGATAATTACATTCTAAGTCCATCCCGCACGTGCGGGAGGACTATTTTGAACTAAGAATTGGTATTATTTCTTTTTTCCTCCTAGAAATTGCAGAAATGCACTGAATATTTTTTGTTCAAAGTACAAAATAGAACAAGCTCATCTTGGATCAATTGACTGAAAAAGTCCTCGTTGAACTTTTGTCAATTAATTTTTTGAATAAAAAAATTTCTGTGCATTTCCGTTCTTTCTGCAAGAGAATTTACAATTCAAGTTGATCCGCTACCCCGATAAATTGATAATCGCAAAAGTCCGAAACATGAACTGCGTTTATTAGAATATCGCGATTGAGTCGTGGCAAATTGAATATGAGAATCATCGACTATATATGCGCCCACATTTTTTTTGTAAATCAATATTTATATTCAAATCACCCTTATACAAAATGATATCAAGACTTATCGCCTGCATTGGATTGAGCGCATTGCTATGCGCATCCTGCGCCACACCTGAACCCAAAAAAGAACAACCAAAAACCGAAGAAACACAGCCTGTGGTAACGCGCATTGTGGGTGAAGACGGAAGACTGTACCAGAGCGAACAGTTCTCAGATTTGCGTGTGCTCCATTATTACATCAACGGATTTGATAAGCTGACAGCGAAACAGAAAGAGCTGGTTTATTATCTATACGAAGCGGGACTTGCAGGCCGCGACATGATGTGGGATCAGAATTGCAAATACAATTTGCCCGTTCGCCATGCGATGGAAAATATTTACACCAATTACAAAGGCGATAAGAACACAGGGGATTTCAAAAATCTTGAAAATTATTTGAAACAACTATGGGCGCATTCCGGCATTCATCACCATTACAACGTCACCAAGAATATTCCTTTATTCACCGAAGCATACTTTGACGAGTTATGCACTGCCACAGCCACAGTGGTCAATGCAGATGTGAAGCGTGCCATTTTCGATAAAGATTATTTTGGAATGAAGGTGGAAAGCGATACCACTAAAGATTTGATAGCGGCATCTGCCGTCAATTTTTATGAAGGAGTGAGCCGCAAGGAGGTGGATGCATTTTATTTAAAAAAGAAAAAACCTGGTGATCGCAAACCACCGGAATATGGCCTGAACAGCAAATTGGTAAAAGAAAATGGTGTGCTAGTGGAAAAGACTTGGAAAGTTGGAGGGATGTACTCCACGGCAATAGAGCAAGTGGTGATGTGGCTGCAAAAAGCCGAAGCCGTGGCCGAAAACGATATGCAAGCATCAGCACTGCGCCAATTGATAGCATACTACCAAACAGGCGACCTTCAGAAGTGGACCAACTTTAACATCGCTTGGGCCGGGGCAACCGAAGGCGATATCGACTTCATACAAGGTTTTGTAGAAACCTATAACGACCCATTGGGTATGCGCGGCAGTTATGAAAGCATTGTGCAGATAAAAGATTTTGACGCATCGCAACGCATGAAAGTGATGATGGACAACGCACAATGGTTCGAGAACAATAGCACTACGGCTGCTGAGTGTAAAAAAGAAAAAGTGGTCGGCATCACCTACAACATAGTGAATGTGGCAGGCGAAGCAGGTGACGCATCACCACAAACTCCAATTGGCGTAAACCTTCCAAACAACCCTTGGATACGCAACCTAATTGGCAGCAAAAGCATAAGTCTGGGCAACATCGAAGAAGCCTATGATAAAGCCAGTGGTGGAGGCCTTACAGCAGAGTATGTACACGATGAAGAAGAACTAAAACGTGCCAAAGAATTTGGATCACTTGCCGGCAAATTGCACACTGCTATGCACGAAGTAATAGGCCACGCAAGCGGAAAAATATTGGACAATGTGGAGCAGCCCCGCCAAACGCTGCAGAACTATGCAAGCACAATTGAAGAAGGACGTGCCGACCTGGTTGCACTCTATTTTATACTCGATCCTAAACTGGTGGAGCTTGGCCTCATGCCCAGCTTGGAAGTAGGAAAAGCGGAATATGACGGATACATCCGCAACGGCCTCTTGGTGCAACTACGCAGAGTAGCCCAAGGCAAGGACATGGAAGAAGCGCACATGCGCAACCGCGCGTGGATAAGCAGATGGCTGCTCGAAAAAGGAAAAATAGACGGCAGCATTGCCGAAGTAATAAGAGATGGTAAGACATATTACGACATCACCAACTATGATATGATGCGCACCAATGTGGGCATATTGCTTAAAGAAGTGCAACGCATTACAAGCTACGGTGACTTCGCAGCTGCTGCAGCCTTGGCCGACAACTATGGCAAAAAAGTGGACCAAGCCCTTCGCCAACAAGTGGTGGATCGCGCTGCGAAATTTAATATTGCACCCTTCAATTGCATGGTTAACCCGCTGCTTGAAGCGGTGCTGGATGCGGATGGAAAGATAATAGATGTAAAAGTGACCTACCCAGAAAGTTTCAGGGAGCAACAACTTTATTATGGCAAGAATTATTCATTCTTGAAGCCAGAGTAATAGATATTGAGGGAAAAGAAAAGAAACGTGAGAAAGTGATATTTGTGCAAAGAGGTTCATACAAAGATGGTTGTCTTTGCTAATAGTTCTTGAATTAAGTAGGATAGTTCTAAGGTAATTTATGATGGATGCTTGGCAATCTCTATTGCAAATGGCTTATGCCTTTATTGTAATTGTATAGTCGAATCAAACACCGCTATGTTTGAGAAATGTGCATTAGTATAGACTAAAATCCAAATGATATAACTTCGTACCTATCAAAAAAAAATAGAAATGGGACTGACTTATGCGACAATAGAAGTGATAAATTTGAAAGACATGATTCTTCATGAAAGTCATGTTATTGGAAAAGAAAAAATCAGGCAAGCAACCGTTAACTTTTTAGTGGATAGTGGTGCGTATATGCTTTGCCTCAATCAAACATTGAAGGCACAGTTGGGACTTGAAACCAAACAAATAGTTCCGGGCCAATTGGCAGACGGATCAGTGATTGATCTCGAAATGGCAGGGCCAGTCGAAATACGATTTGAAAACAGAATTGCAACCGTTGATTGTATCATACTGCTTGGTGATGCAGAGCCTTTGCTTGGTGCAATACCGATGGAAGCAATGGATGTTATCCTTCACCCACTTAAGCAGCAATTAATAGTGAACCCTGCGCATCCAATGCGTCCTCAGTTTTCGTTGAAATAAAATTCTCCTTTATAACTACTAAAATTCGCTAAAAAATAAAAAGACTATGAATGTTATTAAGCACTTATTTACAAAAACAACACGCTATCTGCGCAGCCAATCGCGCATTACTAAGTATCAAGGCAGTGTTTGCTTTTTGACTATCGCCTTTAGTTAAGTCATTCATTTTCTTTAATAGAAATGGAGTCAATTCCTTTCCAGTTACGCCAAGTTTTTTAGCCATTTCAATTGCATCGCGGATGGCGTTTTCAACATCGCTTAGGTTCAATTCAAACTCGTGTGGAATCGGATTCGTTATTAGAATTCCTTTTTGCCCAAGTGCGTTGTTGGTCTGGATAAGTGTGGCTATTTCGCTTGCGGTGTCAAGCCTTGTAGCAAGTGGCAAACCAGAAGACCGGTTGTAGAATGCAGGAAAAAAGTCCGTTTGATAGCCTATAACTGGCACACCATGCGTCTCTAAGTATTCGAGTGTTTTGGGCAGATCGAGAATGGCTTTGGCACCTGCACTAACAACGGCTACTTGTGTGCGCGAAAATTCTATTAAGTCGGCTGAAATATCGAAAGTGGTTTCTGCTTGACGATGAACACCACCAATGCCTCCGGTAGCGAATATTTTTATTCCACCCATTTCCGCAATCATCATAGTGGCAGCCACCGTTGTGGCACCATTCAGCATTTTTGCCGCCATGTATGGCAGGTCTCTTCGGCTGCATTTTAACACGTCCTTTTGAGCAGCGAAGGTTTCCAATTCTTGTGGTGTAAGACCTATATGAAATTGTCCATCAATGATAGCGATAGTGGCAGGCATCGCTCCATTGTCCCTGACCATTTCCTCCACAGCTATTGCCACTTCAAGGTTTTGAGGATAAGGCATGCCATGCGAAATGATGGTGCTTTCTAATGCCACAATTGGCATTTTCTGTTCCTGTGCCTTTCTTACTTCTGGCGAAAAATGAATGTAGTTTTTCATGCTTGCAAATGAAGGCTGGAATCTTTCTCCCAATAGAATGGGAAATAAATACGCAAATGTGCTGGAAAAAGATGAACACGGATTATTCCATGTCGCTATCAATCTCCAATACTTCACCAACCACAAAAACGCTTCCTCCAACGAATATCATGTCGTTTTCTTTTGCAGCCAAGTTTGCTTTTGAGAATGCTTCTTTAACCGATGGATGATCATCTCCCCGCAGACCCAAGGCGGTGCATTTAACTTTTAAATCTTCCGCAGCCATTGCCCTTGGGATGTTCGCCTTGCAGTAATAATAGACTGCATTCTGAGGTAGCAATTGCAAAACACTTGTCATGTCTTTGTCGCCCACCAGCCCTATTACGATGTGCAATTGTGCAAATCGAAGTGTTTGTAATTGCTGCAACACTGTGCGCATGCCATCCTCATTGTGGGCTACATCCACAATGGTTAATGGCTTGTGCCCAATTGTTTGCCATCTACCAGCAAAACCAGTATTGCGCGACACATTCATCAATCCATTTGTGATATTGGCGTTGCTTATTTTCCATTTCTTTTGTTGTAAAATTTGCAATGCGGCTAAGGTTGTTTTACAATTTTCCTCCTGATATGCGCCTTGCAGTTGGCAAGCAGGAATCTTGTCTACATCTATCGTATTGGCATCGAGGAGTGGTGCGTTTTTTTCTTTCGCAATTGCAGTTATTAGCTCCTTGGCTTCATCCCGCATTTTGCCTATCACAACGGGCACTTCGGCTTTTATTATGCCTGCTTTTTCACCGGCTATTGCTGCAATGGTGTTGCCCAACAAATTGACATGGTCGAAACCAATATTGGTGATAATGCTCAGTTCCGGAAGTATAACGTTGGTGCTGTCCAAACGACCACCAAGTCCTACTTCTATGATGCTAATATCACAATTTTCCTTGCGAAAGAACCGGAATGCCATGGCCACTGTTAACTCAAAAAAAGAAGGTTGAATGTGCTGCCATTCATTCTTAAATAATAAAACAAAATCAACAACCTCTTGTTTTGTGATCATAACACCGTTGATGCGAATGCGCTCTCTGAAATCGATGAGGTGCGGGGAGGTGTAAAGACCTGTTTTGTAGCCTGCTTCTTGCAACACCGATGCTATCATATTGG
>JAYSWI010000294.1:0-5409 GCA_043718125.1 Flavobacteriales bacterium | reverse complement strand
CAATCGAATCAACCTATAAAATATTATCCCAATCCCAGCAATAGAAAATTTCATTTTGAAGGTGCATTGCAAAGTGCATCCCCTGTAAAAATGATGTTGTACAATGTAACTGGAAAGTTGATTGACACCATATCTCTGCCCTCTGGAAGGATACAATTGGATTACGAAATTCACAATGCTGGAGTTTATTATTTCACCATTTGTAATGACCTAGTGCAGTTGCAACATGGAAAATTGATGGTGGCCGGCAATTGAAATTAAGTGCTGCAATGCGCTCTATACAAATTGCTTCTAACTTATGTGAGACAACAATGGAATAATGCAATTTCAATTTCCAGATGTTGTTTTGTTCACAGTAGATATTGTCACAACCACCTATTATTAATAACCCAGCCTCTTCGGTTTTGAACAGCTCACAGCGATTGTGCTAAACAATTGTCTCCGTTTTGAAATACTCCCACACCGTCTTTGCACTGCGTTTATTCACTACTTCCTCCAATTGAGAAAGTGTTGCCTCTTTCACGGCATTTACCGATTTGAAATGGAGAATAAGTGTTTGAGTTGTGCGGAATCCAATGCCTTTGATGTCCGTCAATTCAGAACGCAATGCTTCCTTGCTTCTTTTGTTGCGGTGTTTTGTTATTCCAAAGCGATGGGCCTCGTCACGCAGTTGCTGAATCAGTTTCAGTGTTTCACTGCGCTTGTCTAAATAGATAGGAAGCGTATCACCCGGAAAATAAATTTCCTCTAGCTTTTTCGCAATACCAATGATGGTGATTTTACCTCGCAAATCAAGACCTTGCAAGCTCTCCAATGCAGAACTCAATTGCCCTTTGCCACCATCAATAATGATGAGCTGAGGTAGCGACTCACCTTCATCAAGCATTCTGCGATACCGCCTAAAGACAACCTCTTTCATAGTCCCAAAATCATCAGGGCCTTCAATAGTTTTTGGATTGAAGATGCGGTAATCGGCTTTGCTGGGTTTTGCATTTTTGAAAACTACACAAGCACTCACGGCATTTGTTCCTTGAATATTTGAGTTGTCAAAACACTCAATGTGCCGTGGCAATTCTTGCAGGTGCAAATCCTTTTGCATTGTCTCCATGATACGGTTGACGTGGCGTTCAGGATCTACCAGCTCCAATTGCTTTTGTGCATCTAACATATAATGAGTGCTGTTGCGCTGCGACAATTCCAGTATTTTTTTCTTATCGCCACGTTGCGGAAGATGAAATTCAACACCAGGAATTTTCAATTCTATCTCAAATGGAATAAATATTTCGGTGGATGATGATTGAAATTTATCTCTGATTTCAATGATAGCAAATTCTAAAAGTTCTACATCCGTTTCGTCCAATTTTTTCTTCAACTCGCAAGTGTAGCCCTGCACAATTACTCCATTATTTATCTTCATATAATTGACATATCCAGCATTGCTGTCAACGGAAATAGAAAACACATCCACGTTGTGAATGCTAGGATTAACGATGGTGCTTTTTGCCTGAAAACTCTCGAGCGTATCAATTTTATCTTTCAGGCTTTGCGCCTGTTCAAATTCGTATTTAGTGGCATGTTCGTTCATGGCAGACTTTAATTCTCTGATCAAAACACCATAGTTTCCTTTCACTATCTGTCGAATACTATCAACATTTTTTCCATAATCGATGGACGTCTGTTTGCCTTCGCAAGGTCCAAGACAATTGCCCAAATGATATTCCAAACAAACTTTGAATTTTTTTGCTTCAATGTTTTTTTCTGACAACAACAATGAACACGTCCGGATTGGATAAAGTTTTTTTATGATGTTCAAAAACCCGTGCATTGTTCTTCCAGAAGCATAAGGCCCGTGGTATTCGCTTCCGTCCTTTACCAGTTGGCGTGTAGGAAATATGCGTGGAAAATTTTCTTTCTTAATGACAATACTTGAATACGTTTTATCGTCCTTCAGCAGAATGTTGTATCGTGGTTGATACTTTTTTATCAGCGAATTTTCCAGCAGCAATGCGTCCAATTCGGTTTCAACAACAATATACTTTATGTCCGCTATTTTTTTGACAAGCAGTTTCGTTTTTGTGTTTTCATAGTTCAGCTTGTTGAAATAACTGCTTACCCTATTCCTCAACACTTTCGCCTTTCCAACATACAAAATCGTTCCGTCTGTATCATAGTACTGATATACTCCGGGGCTATTTGGAAGCAGTTTCAAAATGTTTAGTATGTGCGCAGAATGTTCCATTTTTTGAAGAGGCCAATTTATAGATTCAAAACCAGACACACACAGTATTCGCTTCTATACATTCGTCCCCAAATGAATTTAGTTACTGGCGCAACAGGTCTTTTGGGTACTCATGTCATGTTAGAATTGCTTCAACGCGGAGAGCGAGTGCGCGCATTATCAAGAAACGAAAGCAATATTGAAATTGTCAAAACCGTTTTTGATTTCTATTCTCCGGCAGAAAAACTCTATGAAAATATAGAATGGGTGCTAGGCGATGTAATGGAAACAGATACTTTGCAAGAGGCAATGAAAAATTGCACTCAGGTTTACCACTGCGCAGCCATCGTCTCATATCACAAAGCAGACAGAAGAGAGATGTACAAAGTCAATGTGGAGGGTACTGCCAATGTTGTGAATGCGGCTCTTGATCTGAAAATTGAAAAGCTATGCTTCGTAAGTTCCATAGCAGCACTTGGCAAAGTGAAGGATGGCGACTGGCTGAATGAAGAAAGCGAATGGCATGACTCGGACTACAACACGCATTATGGTATCACCAAAAATTTGTCGGAACTTGAGGTTTGGCGGGGAGTGCAAGAAGGATTAAGTGCTTTGGTTGTCAACCCGGGTTTCGTCATTGGGCCAGGAGATTTCACTCGCAGCAGTGCGGCTATTTTCAAAAAAATAGATGAGGGAATCGGGCATTATCCTTCCGGTGGGACGGGCTTTGTTAGTGCTGTTGATTGTGCACACATGATGGTAGAATTGATGAAGCTAAAAGTGGTGAACCAGCGTTTCGTTCTTGTTGCAGAAAATCTTTCGATGAAGGAAATATTTCAAAAAATAGCAATAGCACTAGGAAAGGCCCCTCCACAAAAATTAGCTAACAATTTCATTTTGCAATCAGTAAGAATAATGGAGGCTTTGTTTGAAAGGCTGACCGGCAAAAAGGCAATGATTACAAAGGAGAGCGTAAAAAATGTTTCTTTAAGATTCTACTATAAGAACGAAAAAGTGAAGACGGTTTTAAATACAGATTTTTCGAGTCTTGAAGAATCCATTCTCTCAACAGCTCGGTTTTACAAGAGAATATGTAAAAATAAAGATGTTACCAAATAGTAACTTACTATTTGGTAAGTTACTATTTGGTAACATTTGAAAGATTTTTTCGACAGCAATGAAATGCTCTGTTACAAAATTTTGCACTATCTGAAATAGCTTTCATTGAGCCAAATTCGAAACACGGGGTCAACGAATTCGATGCCACCTATTGTATCTATTATTTCCCTTTCCTCTAACGCCTTTCGGATTTTGATGACATTGGCCGAAGTGCCAAGTAGATATTTTTGCATTACCGCAGTTGATGAAAATTGGGTTTCCCCTTTGCACATCGCCTTTAGATAATTTACCTGCATATTGGTGAGTAAATCCAATTCGCGTTGATACATCATTGATGAGTGATTGAGAATCTCATTGAGTGCAAAGTTTATCACTTCCTTGGAACACGTTTTTTTTGTTTTCTGCCAGCATGTCTTTGCAAGCATCTGAACAAAATATGGATGATTTGAGACTAATAAAGCAATGTGTTCGGCAAGATCGGTAGAAATGTTCTTACCTGTTTGCGCAAATCTTTTGACGATAAATTTTACCCAATCTTTGGTTTTTATTTTCTCCAAAAAGACGATGTCACCGAACTTGTAGAATGGCATCGAAGGTTTGGTAAAAATGTCCATCATCATGTGGCGCTTACTTCCATAAAGACAATAGTTGGTGTGCTTGTGCAATTGAAAATGTGCGCGTAATTTTTTTTGAAATGCCAAAGGATCTTCAAAGAATCCGATGTTCTGAAATTCATCAATGCAGACCAACATTTTTATTTTTTTGCTTTTGGCAATGACTTCGGGCAGGTTCAATATTTCTGAACTGTTCCTTCTAGCTTGATGAATGTCTATCGAAATCGATATTTCAGAATTGGGATCTGGGCTTATGCTAAGGTTGGGTGTAATGTTTCTGAAAAATTTCTTTACGCTATTTACAAGATCGACCCACTTGTTGCTGTTGGCCTTCAAAACAGCTAGGGCGTATTCTTGATAAAACTCCTGCTCGGTGCGCACATTATATAAATCCAGTGAGCAAACTTTGAAATTTTTATTTTTTCTTAGAATAGCATCAGTGGCCTTGCGAACAAGCGATGACTTTCCCCAGCGTCTTGGGCTGATGAGCATGGTGGGCGTGCCTGTTGTTAGGTTGCTTATCAGGCGTGCTGTTTCAACTTCTCTGTTTGTAAATTCTATTCCGCCTGCAAGCAATCCATACTGGAACGGAACTTTTTGCTGTACTTCATTCATACGCCAAATATATCACCAAATGGTAACTTACCAATTAGTAAGTTACTATTTGGTAAATTGTCATTTAATGATTTGACTTGGTGAAAATGGGTGCGATCTATTCAGCTTTGTTTTGATGACTCAGCGTGTCTTTGAATGCACGGTGTGATGTATCTGTTTGAATAACTAATTGTTGACTCCGGGTGTTTAATTTGCTCAGGACGGAGTCTTCGATGACTACTAGCTTATCCTCTTGGTTTAAATAGTATTCATAACTGGATGCAAATTGCAGTTTGGATATTCCATGTTTTTCAAATAGAGTTTGATAGTAGGATTCCATCTTCGGCTTTATGGTGTCTGGCCTTGGCACATTACTGCTGTATGCTGCTTCCAGAAGGCGCACATCCAGAAGTACATCTATCATCTTTTCCTGAGGAATTAGGTTGGAGGGTTTTGGATTTTTTCCAGCATCACATGCAACAAGAAGGAGTAACACACTGAAATATGAAATCAATTTTCTCATCTGTTGAAAGTAAGTCGTTGGCCGTTTTTGTCTTCTATAAATACACCGTTGTCCCAAACCAAATTCCCATTTACAAAGGTTTTTTCAACTTTACTTTGGAATGTTTGACCCTCAAATGGTGACCATCCGCACTTGTACAGAATGTTTTCTTTAGAAACGGTCCATGTTGAATTCAAATCTACAAGTACAAGGTCTGCAAAGTATCCTTCACGAATAAATCCACGCTTTTCAACATTGAACATTTCAGCCACATTGTGCGAGGTCATTTCCACAATTTTTTCTAAAGAAAAAATTCCTTGATGGTACATTTCCAAAAGTGCAACAAGCGAATGCTGCACCAA
>JAYSWI010000293.1:0-1899 GCA_043718125.1 Flavobacteriales bacterium | reverse complement strand
CACAAGATGAAATAGGAACAGCCAATAGCGATTTGGCCACTTTTAATGATTGCATTTTTGAGTTGGATAATTTGCCCACTTGTCGCGAGCTTGTTACGGTTACTTCTGCTGACCCACGCATAGCACTCAGCCAAGTGGTTGGGGTTTATTTTTTCTCTTGCCATGGTTTGGTATCCAACGTTGTCTATACCACAGGCAATGGCAAAAAAACAAAATTTATTCAATCGTTAAAATCTTGGTTTGACTGGCGGGGCTGCGATCAAGCGGGTTTAAATTGCAATGCGGGCATTATTGGATTTTACGAGGGCATCTATTGCAGCACACAATTTTCATCGGCTTTGGGCGGCAACGTGACTGCTACTTATACCGATGTGGATCCGGATATTGTTATAGACCACACCTTTTTCGAATGTGCCCAAGGAGTGAAAATGACAGGAGCATTCAATGGTGCATCGTCCGTCCAAGTGTTGCTCAATATTTTTAGAGACACACCAATTGCTTATGGCACCATCACAAGTAATAGTGCGGAAAACACAAGAGTTATTGTACACAATAGCGGACCTACTGAATCTAGGTTTTATATCAACGGAAATAATTTTTTGACCACCCAAACATGGGTATTAAATCAAGTGGTAGCGTTTCAGCCTGTGGCCATAGCAGTGCAGAATGGAGGCACAACGAACAACAATTTTTTATACCTCAATCATATCGATGGATTTTATCAGGCCATCAATTGTAGAAATAGCAACCGGGATGTGATGCAAGGAACAGACCTTGGTTTGCATTATGAGTGCAACACATTCGTCAATTGCCGACAAGATATTTTCCTAAGCCACACCTTGCCATACAACAACACTAGGTGCGTGGCTGAGAAACAAGGACAGTATTGGCCAGCATTTGTTGCAAACAGAAGTGCCCGCAATTTTTTCGTCAACAGTATTGCCGACTTGCCATCTGACGTTTACAACGATGACATTTATCGTGTGCCACTTGCAATTGGCAATATTCCACAGCAGAGCTATTATTATAGACTCGATGAACTCAACGCAAATCTCATTACCGAAATGAGTTATGTGGCTGTTGGAGGAATAGAAACAGTGGCAAGTGCAATGAATGTGCAGCCAGCCCAAAACCCGCATCAATGCCCACTAAACGTGACACCTGCATTCGATTCACTGGCAAATGGTCAAATAATAATGGCCATGCAATCCTACCAAGACCAAAAAACATTGGTGGAGGCTTTGCGCGATGGTGGCAACACCAACGGCTTATTGGCACAAGCACAGAACAGCTCTTACGCATCAGCCTTGCAAACATTTCAAGCACTGATGCAAGAGTCGCAAAGATTGAGTGATGAGGTGATGGTAGCCGCTATTCAAAACGAAAGCGGTATGCCCACATCATGGCTCACCACTATTTTGGCTAGCAATCCGCAAGCAGCCAATAGTTTGGAAATACAAGCAGCCTTGCAAGCACGAAGCAATCCGCTAGATGCTTACCAATTAGGTTTGATACAAGCGGCAGGTAACAATACCACTACACCTCTGCTGCTTGCAGAGCGCATGATGGGGCATTATAGAATGCAAGAAGTGGAGGCCAGAAGCAAATATTTGCACCACATTGCAAAACACAACACGGCAATAAGCAGCCAACAAATTATTGCATTGTACCATATAGATGAATTTTTGGGCGACCGCCTGCAGGCTGCATCTTTGATGCGCAGCCAAGGATTGTTTGACGATGCGCAAGCACTTTTGTCTTCAGCCACCAGTGCATTTTCACTTTCAGTGGACGAAGAAATAAGTCTGGCCACAGCCATACAAATATTCGAAATAGAACATGATGCCATTACAGAGCAAGCAGGTATTCTTACCAATACGCAGTTCGCAACATTAGAAG
>JAYSWI010000292.1:0-5439 GCA_043718125.1 Flavobacteriales bacterium | reverse complement strand
TATAGCTCATCAATATATTGAAGCCCATAGAAGGCAGTGTTTGATTCACCTCGAAGCCTTTCAGTTCAGACTTTCCGGCAATGATGCTGTTGTATTTTTTTTCATCAATACTGTTTTTGTTCAACTCCTCCAATTCAATTTTTCCTCCACCAAAACCTAGATCAACCAAAAGCGTAAATTCAGAAACTGAGTCCGGATTTTTTTCTCTCGGTGTTTTTGGTGGTTTCACTTTTGGATCCTTGGGCAATTTTTCTTCCTTTGGTGGTTTGGCAATTTTAATAACCGTGGGCTTGGGGCAATTGGGACAAACAACAGCGAATCCTTTGGTGGTTAAATTATTTATCAATAAACTGCCATCAGCTTTGTTTACGCGCAGCTCCATCATCAATGTATCTGTAATGGTCATTGTGTAGCCATCCATCAGTTCAGTAAAAAGATTGCGCTCCATGGCATATACAATTTTCCCGTTTTCTATTTCAGAATAAGAGGCATCCATCTTCTGTATGAATGATGAATAAATTCCTCCTTTAAAATTTTGTTTTACTCTATTGCAAAATTCGGATGGGGCACATGATGAAGCAGGAGTAACTGGGGCAATCACTTTTCCAAACGAATCTCTTTTTGGAATTGTAATGTCATATATGGTAGCATCGGGGGCGAAAAGTTTTTGAAAATCACTGGCCATTTTATCTGAATAAACTGATACGAATGGCTCGTGCATCATCATGCACATGTTCCATTTTTCCAATATTTCATTTGAGTTTTGAAGGATCAGAATTTTTTGATCCACTGTCAACTGCTGACTGCTCAACTTTGAAGTGGCGCCAGCAAAAATCACAAACGCAATGAACGGCAGGGTGTATTTCATCTGTGATTATTGGATAATGATGCGTTGGTAAGATGTTTTGCCATTTGAATATGTGACTTGAAGAACATACAAACCACTGCTCTGATTTTGAAAAGAAAGAGGCACTTGGCGTTCGTTATTCGTTCCAATAGTTTGTCGTAAAACAACCGCACCGTTGGTATCAAAAAGCGAAATATATTTTATGGCATCGGATCCAGAAATTCGAATTGCGCCTTGATTTGGATTGGGTACAACAACAAAACTTTGATTTTCTAATTCGGCAACGGATGAAAAAGTGTCTCCAAAAAAAGTAACTGTTTGACAGCCTTCCGCATTGGTGATGATTACAAAATAATCTTTGTCCTGAAAATTCCAATCGCCTATTTCATCTTCAAACAGTTGTTGGAATGTGGCTCCAACTATTATTTGCCTGGCCAGAGTTATTTGATCCATACAGCCCCATTGGTAGCTCAAATTGTTGTCGGCTAACTGCAACACTAGCGCAACACTATCCGCACCTAGCAAAGTTATCGAACCGCCTTCTGGTGCTTGTGCATCAGAAATTTCCACTGTTTGGGTGATGGTCGTAATACAGTCATAATCATTCACAGCTTCTACTTCAATTTCAAAACTATCACCCGTTGGTATGGAGCTAAGCGTTGCATTAGTGCCTTGCACATTGGTGATAAAACCAACTTGCGCAGAGGTCCACACATATTGATAAGTGCTTCCATCCGCTGCCCCTGATGATGCTGAGAAGAATAAATTCTCTGCTCCGTCACATATAATGGAAGGCACCACAAGGGCTACCAATTGCGGAATTGGGTTTACTACCACAGTGTAAGATTGTGTATTGATAGCGGCACATCCATTGGCTGTTGGTGTAATTGTCACATTTGCCACAATTGGCGAAGTGGTGGCATTGGTGACAGTGGATGATGGAATATTGCCCACTCCAACAGGATTCAAATTATCGAAAAAATCATTGTCTATCCCCCAGTTAAAAACAACATTGTTTGGAAGGCCAGTAAATGAAATTTCCTCTGTCATCTCTCCTGAACACAAAGCGATGTCATCTGGCAACGCACTAGAAATTGTAGGTGAAGGATGCACGATGACATTAACCGTGTCGGTGGCGGTACAATTGTTTTGGTCAGTAACGATGACTATAAAGTTTGCTCCAAGCGGAATGCTCGTATATGTTGGCTCTGCACTGGCAAGATTTGGAGATTGCAAGTTGCTTTCAAAATTATTTGGCCCTGTCCAAGAGTGATCAAGTGTTGCATTGATTTCGTTTAGTGCTATAGTTTCTCCTTCGCAATATGGCGAAGTGCTGGTAGCAACTGCATTTGGGTTTGGATGAATTATGATTGAGAATGTAGAATCGGTTGAACAAGATCCGGCTGTGATCTGCAAGTTGAATTGGCCTGTAAGATTTGTGTTGGCGGCCAACGAAAAATCGATAGTAGAGAATGTAGTATCGGGCAAAGTCCAAAGCACTGTTGCATTGGTGCCCGTAGCATCTACTGAAACCAAATCTCCTACACAATACTCAAAAAACGGTGCAGTATCTGCCACCAAATTGATGACAGAAATAACAGGATTGGCAACAACAGCTACAGTGGAATTAGCTGTGGTTATACAACCAAAGTTGGAGGTGGCCATCAAAGAAACGGGGTAGGTGCCTACGGTGGTTTGCGGGTGCGTATAGTCTTCAGTGATTGCGACATTTGAACCGTTCCATTGCCATTGATAATTTGTAATTGTTCCTCCCGAAATGGTAGAAGTGTTCGTAAATATGAATTCATTTTCAGATGCGCATTGTGGGGTTGCATTCACTGTATATGCTGCCACCGGTGCGGGCTGTATGATGATGGATTGGGAGGTGGTGTCATCGCATTCTCCTATATTGGCAATGAGCTGCACTGAAAATGTTCCTGCATTTGTGTAGGTGTGCGGAGCTGTTAAATCTCCTTCCGAATCTCCAAAATTCCAAGTGGATGTAACTGTGCCAGCACAACCAGAATTGTTGGTGGAGGTGCTGGTAAATGCAATGCTCACATCTTCGCATAAGGCGCCTGAAGCGAAGCTAAAAACAGAAACAGGTGTGGGCATCACCGTTACATTTTGAAACGAAGAGGAATTACAACCCACTGAGTCGGTTACCATAAGAGAAATTGCTTTTACCCCACAAGTACTGAATGTAATATCCGATTTGTTTTGTGTTGTGGCATTTGTTACACCTGTATAATTCCATAAATATTCATACAAAGTTTGAGGTGTTGAATAAGTGAAATCGAAATTTTGAATGTCGGAACATTGTGTAAGATCGTTGACTGAAAAACTGCTACTAGGTAGGCCCCTCACCGATGGAATGTTTAGCGGACTAACCGGGGAAGTAGTACCACAGGCATTAGTTGCGGTTACGGTTATTCCAGTAGCACCGGAGTAGGAGCTATTCCAATCCAAAACATAATTTTGATTGGTCGCAGTGCCATTAAAAGTGGAGGTGCTTGTAGTTACTCCATTGCCCACGGTCCACGTAAACGATGTTGCATTGCTGGCCACTGCCGTTATGGTATCTATTTCATTTTGGCAAAATGGAGTAGTAGGTATTACTGTAATGGTAGGCAAAGGAACGTCTGATGTGGTGGTGATTGGCTGTGTAATTGTTCCCGGACAATTGCCTCCAACAAGCACAACAGTAACATTGAAAGTGCCTCCAACGGCAGGTGGATTCCAAGAGATGGTATTACCTACTTGATTTGACAAAACGCCATCAGTTGCAGACCACGTAGCAGATGAAAAGCCACCAGCGGCACTAATGGTTAAAGTAATAGCCGTAGTTGCGCAGATAGTGGGTGGTACAGTAAACGTTATGGATGGTAAAGTAACATCTGATGTGGTAGTGATTGACTGTGTAATTGTTCCCGGACAATTGCCTCCAACAAGCACAAGCGTAATAGAGAAAGTGCCTCCAGCGCTAGGTGGATTATAAGAGATGGAATTGCCTGATTGATTTGACAAAATACCACCACCTGTCACGCTCCATGTAGCAGTTGTAAATGCACCGGCAGAATTAACTGTTAGAGTAATAGCGGTAGTCGCGCAGATAATGGGTGGTACAGTAAAGGTGATGGTGGGTAATGGAACGTCCGATGTGGTGGTGATTGGCTGTGTAATTGTTCCCGGACAATTGCCTCCAACAAGCACAACAGTAATAGTGAAAGTGCCTCCAACCGCAGGCGGGTTCCAAGAAATGGTATTGCCAGCTTGATTTGACAAAATACCACCACCTGTCACGCTCCATGTAGCAGTTGTAAATGCACCGGCAGAATTAACTGTTAGAGTAATAGCGGTGGTTGCGCAGATAATGGGTGGTACAGTAAAGGTGATGGTAGGTAATGGAACGTCCGATGTGGTTGTGATTACTTTGTTGATGGTTTGGCCTGCGCAAAGGCCTCCTGCTAGCAACACAGAAATAGTAAAAGTGCCTCCAACCGCTGGTGGGTTCCAAGTGATGGTTGAATCCATTTGGCCCGAAAATCCTCCTCCACCAACGCTAACAGACCAAGTGGCGGTTGTGAATGCACCAGCTCCTTGAATGATGCAGGGAATAGTAGTGGTTGAGCAAATAGTAGCAGGAGCTGTGGCAGAAATAGTACAAACTGCCAATATGTTTTGATTTGCGATGAAGCAAATAAGAGCAATCAACAACAATCGTATTGTTCTCATGACTTTTTTAGATTTTAATTTTCATCGCTTGGGGCAATGGTTTCGGTTTGTTTAAGGTGAAGCAGGTCTCTTATCAATTTTGTTTTTAGACCAAACTACTTATCGCAATTGTAAGTCTTTAATTATTCAAATCCTTATTCTTTTGGAATTAATTTTTTCGAATCGCCAACTACTACAAATATTTCTGCTCCAATAAATTTCTTTTGGTTGGGCAGTTTCGATCTGCGTCCACTTATCAATGGATTATTGATTACTTCAATCACAATTTTGTCATCTTCCACTCCACTGTCCGAAATTTTTTCTTTCAGAATTGCTCCGCGCAACGTTACGGTATTCAGTTCCAAAATAGGATCGTTTAGCGAGTCCGGATATACTTTTATGAGCAGGCTATAATCAGGGTAAAGGTCCAACATTTTTACATAAACAGTGGACACAGATTCTTCGTCAATTTCTTCCAAGGTAGCTAAGCTGTCGATAAAATAAATGACGTCCATTTTCTTCTGATTTTGGAATACATCTGGACAGCCATTGTTTTCAAGTTTACCTTTTCTGTCGGCACAAGCATCCACATTGTCCTTCACACCATCATGATCCGTGTCTGGTATTGGGCAACCATTGTAGTAGGGTGTGCCTTGTACATTTTTACACTCGTCCTTCGCATCGTGTATGCCATCCCCATCACTGTCGGGGCATCCTTCGGCATCAGGCGTGTCCAGCGGGCCAGCGGCATCAGGGCATTTGTCGTCCATATCTGATACCTGATCATTGTCTCTATCGGGACAGCCCTTTGTATTCTTATTTCCGGGAATCGTTTCGCACCTGTCGTAAGGATCAAACACTCCATCGCGGTCTTTGTC